>NZ_JAPZQM010000438.1:0-2083 GCF_027530565.1 Microcystis sp. LE19-10.1B
AACCCTTATATAGAAAGGCATTTAGCGATTTTTGTCAATTATTTCTTATCTAGAGCGAACTAATCAATTAAGTCTCTTGCCAGATAAGGATTTAGTCGATTTATGCCCCCCTATCGAACCATACCAAGTAACGAAGAACCTTGATTTTCTCTTAATTACTTTTGATCGGGAAAAATTAGTTCATGATTACTAATAAAGTAACCATGAACGGAAAAACAAGCTATTCCGCTTCTCCACCTTGGATTTTGAGGAGGAGAAAACCCCAAGCTAATCCGACGAGGACGAGAACGATCGCCACGATCGGCCCATTAAATAACATACTTTCTGCGGTCATGGTGATTGCTCCTGAGCCTACAATAATCGATCATATAGATAAGTGGTATTTTAACCTACGAAGGCGATCGACTGCTGCCGGACTAGGGCAAAATTGAGGGGGAAAATCGGCCAATAACTTTGAGAATTTTCCTAGTATATACGTTCTAGCAATCCTGCCCCTCTCCTCAAGGAAGGATGCTCACCCCCATGCTAGATATTTTTAATACTATCTTTATATTTGCTGTCGCCACTTTATGATAATGTCTTATCTGCTTAATTTTCCACTTATACTAGAAAAATTAAGTATTGATAACTATTGGTGATGACTGGTAAAAAATCATTTATGCTCAAGATCAAGTTAATACTATTTTTAGGTTTGTTGCTGCTGAGTTGTCAATCGACTAATCTCAATGGTAATAATAGTTCAATGGCTCAGATTACGACTGAGAATCAAGGGCAAATATTACCGATCACGGCCAAAGCAGATATTAATGGTGAGATGATTGAGTTAGAAGTGGCTCAAACCCAGGAACAACAGGCCAAGGGTTTAATGTATCGCTCGTCTTTGGAGAAAAATCGCGGTATGCTATTTCCCTTTGCACAACCTCTGATGGCCCGGTTTTGGATGAAAAATGTCTCGATTCCTCTAGACATGATTTTTCTAAAAGATGGTATAGTAAAAGCAGTTTTGCTGAATGTCCCCCCTTGTGCTGTCGATCCTTGTCCTGTCTATGGGCCAAACACCATGGTTAATCAAGTGATCGAACTAGCCGGGGGCCGAGCCAAAGAATTAGGAGTGAAAGAAGGAGATAAAATTAAGATTGAGTCTATCTCAAGACCTTGATTTTTGAAAATGGTGTTAACTTTCTTATAGAAGGTGTCCCTTGTCTGGAAATATAAGTATGGCTTTTAGAAGCTATTACGCATTTATACTGTTTAAGATATAACCATATCGATTAAGATTTTTATAGTCTATCAAGTCATAGATTGAATAATCTTTACCCTTGATATAGATAGATTAAACAGAGACAAAATTCTGCTCGATCTAACGGGACTATCTTAAGAGAGCCAGCGATTTTTAGGAAAGCGCTCTCTATCATCGGGATAGCTTAGATACAGAAAAAACGGTCGCAAGACTAACTGTCCTTGAAACCGCTCAGGTAGTGTTTTGTTAAAATCACGAGATATACTATAACTATTGAGGAAAAAAATCCCCCTATGTCCACGATTGCCTATTCCCAATTCCGACGATTTCTACAAGAGGAATTGTCCCTTCCCCAAGAATCGATCGCTATGGCCGAGCGCTCGATCCAATCTGATAAAATTCATTTACCGATGATTCTCTGGCAGTACGGTTTAGTGACCTTGGAACAATTAGACAAAATTTATGATTTTCTCGAAGAGGTAGTCTAATCTTACAATTGCTCACTATTGACAAGGAGAATAATTGCCATGGCTGCTCATAGTTTCTGGCACAGTTTGAAAATTCCGATCCCAAAAACTACCAATCATCACTTGAGAAGTGGGTTATTTAAACCCACTTTTTTAATAACTATACAATTGAGAATTATCGATTAACTGCTCAGTCCATGAAACCCCATGACCAATTTGCCAAAAATTACCTTGAACGCAACATCTCAAAAACCGCTGAGAGGTAAGATGAAAGCCACGACAGCATCTCTGGCCTCTCAGCCTATCGCCTGTGGCTGTTAGGTAGTGTCTAGCTAGTGACCAACTTCCAGGCTGAGACTGTTCTGGGGAGCCGCCC
>NZ_JAPZQM010000743.1:0-6225 GCF_027530565.1 Microcystis sp. LE19-10.1B
CTCTCTCACCAACCGAGAAATCCTTTGTCGAAAGGTATTATTTAATCTTTCAATAGGATTGGTTTGACCAGTTTCTTTTCCGACCGGTCGATGACGTTTACGAAGAATTACTGTCTTATAGGACTCCCAAAAGTCTGTGTAGGCAACCGCGCATTGTCGGTAAACACCTGGTAAACTGTCCAAAAGTTTTTTGGCTGATTGACGACTCCTATCTCCGCGCATAGCAACCAATAATTTCCCGTGTCTTTCTATCAATTAACCGCCAAATATAAACCTTTATCGTCTTAGAAAAAACCAAAGACCACATCTCATCACATTCTCTAACCAATTTACCTTTTGATTTGTCTGAAACCTTTACTTGACGAGGGACAGATGCCAATTTATTGTTGACGTAATTTTGTAACCATGACCAACTTACTCCTGTTACTCTAGCAATTCCTCGTAAGTAAATTCGTTCGAGCAGGAGTTTATCAATTAATTGTTTGGTTTCGTCAGAGACGGTTTTATTAGTGGGATTGATCACAAACGGTTGACCGCAATCTTTACACTGACGTTTCGGCTTGCCATTATGTGTAGAACCATTTTTGATGGTATGATAAGAACCACATTTAGGACAACAAGATGTTGAAGTTTGTGAATCTTTTGTCAGAAGACAATGTTCTAAATCTTCATCGTAATTTAACCAAAGTTTAATTATCCAAGAGAAGATATTGATAAAAATAGCAATCATAAAAAGCAAATCCCCAACATTTATCAAGCAATTATTTTTATTAGTAAATATCCTACACGACTCAGTCCAGATAAGCAAGATGGCTTACCACTACTACCGAATCACTACCCCCTTTTCCCTTCTCCCCACTTCCCCATACCTTTGAGAGAGGATTTAGTATTACCGGTAACAGCAGCTACCCAATTTTTTTTGGTATTTGTTATGCTGATTGTTAACAATTTGTAATCTTTGGGAAAGTTCCTCAATACTGCATGGTCGTTTCTGCTACAATTCCACCCCTAGCTCAAGATACCCTCGCCCTGAAAGCGGTGTGGGCAAATGTCGGCTATGATAGTTGTCCCTACCATTACAATTTCCATCTTCATACCCATTGCTCCGATGGTCAAATGAGTCCCCAAGACTTGATGAGACAAGCGTTAGACATCGGACTAAAAGGATTAGCAATTACCGATCATCACTCGATCGAAGGTTATCGACAAGCCCAAATTTGGCTAGAAAATCAGCATTTAAAGGGTTCTCTACCCCATCTCTGGACAGGGGTAGAAATTACGGCGAATCTCTTAGACACAGAAGTGCATATTCTTGGCTATGGTTTCGATCCCGCTCACGTCGTCTTGACTCCCTATCTGCAAAGAACCAAACCAGAAGGAGATCTGGCTTTAGCCTCTAGAGTCATTAACAGTTTACAGCAAGCGGGGGCTTTAGTGGTTCTGGCTCATCCCTTTCGTTACCATCGCCCCGCTGCCGATTTAGTGGCGGCGGCGGTAGAATTGGGTATTGATGGTATTGAAGCTTTTTATGCCTACGGCAATCCCAAACCCTGGCTACCGAGTCAACCGGAAACCGAACAAGCACTCGCTCTTAGCCGTCAGTACCAATTATTCGCCACCTGTAGCACCGATTCCCACGGTAAATCTTTATTACAGCGCATTTAGCCTGATCCCGGGATTAACGGTAAAATACCTAAATTGACTAAACTCGATCCTTTCTCGATCGAGTGTTAGTTTTTTATGGCCGTTGATCAGTGATCAGTAATCAGTAACCAGTGAAAGAGCCTAAATTTGTTGAAAATTGAAAACTTAAACCTGATAACTTAAAACTTAAACCTGATCACTGATAACTGATAACTGATAACTGATAACTGATAACCCCCTGAATGAAAGATTTATTCCTTGACACTTGCTGGTTAATTCCCATTTATGGCTTAATTGGTTCGATTTTAACCTTGCCTTGGTCTTTAGGCATTATTAGTCGCACCGGTCCGCGGCCGGCCGCTTATATTAACCTATTGATGACCGTCTTAGGATTAATACATGGATCGATCGCTTTTAATCAAATTTGGCATCGAGAGACGATTAAACTGGCTTTTGAATGGGTAAGAGTGGCCGATCTTAGTTTATCCCTTTCGATCGAACTTTCTCCCGTCAGTTTGGGGACGCTGGAACTGATTACCCTCATCAGTCTCCTGGCCCAAATCTATGCCCTTGGCTACATGGAAAAGGACTGGTCTTTGGCAAGATTTTATGGCTTAATGGGCTTTTTTGAGGCAGCTTTGGGGGGAATTGCCCTCAGTGACTCCCTACTATTCAGTTACGCTTTCCTAGAGATGTTAACGGTCTCTACCTATCTCCTCGTCGGTTTTTGGTATGCTCAACCTTTGGTAGTAACCGCGGCGCGAGATGCCTTTTTAACCAAGCGCGTCGGCGATATTATTTTATTGATGGGTTTGGTGGCTCTGTCCAGTTACGGAGAAGGATTGAGTTTTTCTCAGTTAGAAAATTGGGCAGTAAATAACCCTGTGCCACCTCTGACGGCGACTTTGTTAGGATTAGCCCTTATTGCTGGTCCAACGGGTAAATGCGCCCAATTTCCCCTGAATTTGTGGCTAGATGAGGCGATGGAGGGACCAAATCCAGCCGGAATCATGCGGAATTCGATCGTGGTTTCGGCGGGGGCCTATGTTTTAATTAAGCTGCAGCCAGTGTTTACCCTATCTCCGATCGCAGCCAATGTTTTAATAGTGTTGGGGACAATGACGGCAATCGGTACTTCTCTGATGGCCCTATCCCAAATTGATATTAAACGGGTTTTATGCCACTCCACCAGTGCCTATCTCGGTTTGGTCTTTATTGCGGTGGGATTAGGTCATGTGGATATCGCTTTGCTAATTTTATTCTCCCATGCGGTCGCAAAAGCTTTATTGTTTATGAGCGCAGGAGCATTAATTCTCACTACCAGTAACCAAAATATCACGGAAATGGGGGGAATTTGGGCAAGAATGCCCGCTACAACCATGGCTTTTTTAGGGGGTTCCGCGGGGATGACGGTTTTAATGCCCCTGGGGATGTTTTGGACGTTAAAACGGTGGTTAAGTGGTGAATGGGCGATTCCTTGGTGGTTATTAGCGGTTTTAATCTTTGTTAATTGTCTTAGCATCGTCAATCTCACCAGGGTATTTCGTTTAGTCTTTTTGGGACAAACCCAAAGTAAAACCCATCGCACCCCGGAAGTGGCTTGGCCGATGGCTTTGCCCATGGTATCATTGATTTTAATCGCTTTATTGGCCCCGATTATTCCCCTACGTTGGGATTTTTGGCTATCTTTCACCAATCCTCTCCTTAATAACCAGAGTTTTACTATTGTCTGGGGTTTTCCCTTACTGATGGCCTCTGGAGTAATTGGCCTAGTTATCGGGTTAACGGTAGAGTTAAGACGAGCTTGGGCGAGACCAACCGGGTTAATACTGCGATTCTTGCAGGATTTGTTCGCTTATGACTTCTATCTTGATCGCATCTATCAGTTTACCGTGGTTTTAGCGGTGGGCAGCTTGTCCAAAATTACCGCTTGGCTCGATCGTTATATTATTGATGGTCTGGTTAATTTGGTCAGTTTAGCGACGATTTTTAGCGGCAGTGCCTTAAAGTATAATGTTTCTGGTCAATCACAGTTTTATGTCTTGACTATTCTTTTGGGAATAGGGGGATTAATCTGGCTCTTATTAAACGGTCAATGGTCACTGATAACTAATTATTGGTCATCCCTGTTGACTCATTGAACCTCTATGTATCGCTCCCTAGTCTTCCGGTCGCGGACTAGGGAGTGAAAGCAGCGGGATGAACATGATCAACAAGGACAGACGGTTAAAATCGGTCTTAGCTTAAAACCCCACACCCTGCCCGCGGGAAAAACTTTTTCAGCAAGCCCTATTTGTGTTATGATGGGTTGGTCAAAAATGCTGGTGTAGCTCAGTGGTAGAGCAGCTGATTTGTAATCAGCCGGTCGCGGGTTCAAATCCCATCACCAGCTTCAATCTCTCACTCCCAATCGAACTTTAAAAAACCTACTTCCCACTTCCCACTTCCCACTTTCAAACCGAAGACCCCTGAACGGAAATTTAAGCCGGACAAAACCATTCTAGGGACTGGGGTTCGCAACTGTGGCACACTAGAGAGTATAACTGAATTGACGGTAAGCCCTTGACTAATCAAATTACCCCTTTCGACCCCCTTCACAACCACGACGAGACGGGCCATGACCACGAGTCAAAAGGGACTCCCCACGTCCATAGCGAAGCTTCCCTGAAGCAAATTATTAACCGTCTTTCGCGTATCGAAGGACATATTCGCGGCATCAAGACGATGGTATCGGAAAATCGTCCCTGTCCCGAAGTTTTGATGCAAATTGCCGCTATTCGCGGGGCGATTGATCGCGTTGCCAGAATTATTCTCGACGAACATCTGAGCGAATGTATTGCCCGGGCTGCCCAGGAAGGTAGTATCGAGACAGAAATTGAAGAATTAAAGGCCGCCTTGGATCGCTTTTTACCCTAGATTGTGCTACAATGAGAAGTTGGCATTTTTTAGGCAGAGAGCAATTACAGGAGGTGAATTAGGTTAATGACCCAAGTGGTAGTTGGTCAGAACGAGGCGATCGAATCAGCCCTGCGTCGTTTTAAGCGACAGGTAGCGAAAGCGGGAATTTATGCGGATATCAAAAAGCATCAATTTTTTGAAACCCCTCAAGAAAAGAGAAAGCGTAAAGCAGTAGCCCGGAGACGACAAAGAACCCGTCGTCGTTAAAATTAGCCAAGTCAGAAGTCGCTCGAAAGCTTCTGACTTGCTTTTATTTTAACCTCTGTTTTGGGGGTTGGGAAGCGGGAAGTGGGGAGTGGGAAGTGGGGAGAAAAAAGCTGATAAGATAAAGTTTAGCCCTCGATCGAGTTCTAGTGTTTTCATGGTTTTACAACTGCGCGTCTATGTTCCCGAACATCCTCTGGTTAAGCATTGGTTAGCGATCGCCCGCGATCAAAATACCCCCTCGGTACTGTTTAAAACAGCGATGACGGAACTAGGGCGCTGGTTAACCTACGAAGCAGCCCGGCAATGGTTGCCGACCCTGGAAACTAGCGTTAAAACCCCTCTAGCGGAATGTCCCGCTACTTTTATCGATCCTAGCGTACCGATGGCCGTAGTCCCGATTTTACGGGCAGGATTAGCCCTGTTGGAAGGGGCGCAAAGTCTTTTACCCCTAGCTAGTACCTATCATCTCGGTTTAGCCAGAAATGAGGAAACCCTAGAGGCGAGTTGTTATTTAAATAAATTACCGGCCAGTTTTGATCCGGCCACAAGAGTCTTAATTCTTGAACCGATGTTAGCCACGGGGGGATCAATTTCAACAGCAATGGCAGAAATTACCAGCAGAGGCGTTGATCCTGCCCTGATTCGCCTGATTTCCGTGGTGGCTGCCCCGCCGGCTTTACAGAAATTGAGTCAAAATTATCCCAGCTTGAACATCTATACGGCTATTATCGATGAAGGATTAAATAGCCGCGGTTACATCGTGCCGGGGTTGGGCGATGCCGGCGATCGAGCTTTTGGAACCTATTAGGAGAAAAGGGGATTATGAGTCAGCGAGATGGGTTTACGGGCGGTTTTTTAGCCGGTGCGATTGTCGGTGGTTTAGTGGGCGGTGTTTTGGGGACAGTGTTGGCTAATCGCAGCCGTCGCGGTTTAGGAGATGGGGATAATCAAGCTTTTTTAGAGGAGATCCGCAATGGGCGCTTGACTCCAGAGGAAGGCATGGAAGTGGCCCGCCGCAGTTTAGAAGATAAAATTGCCCAGTTAAATCTAGCGATCGATGATGTGCGTCAACAGTTAGGATCGGTACAGGAAAACGGCAGCGATCATTAAAATAGGGCTGGCCGAATAAATCTAAAAACCTTGTTAGACCTCGACCTAATTTAATTAGGGTCTGCTGAAAAAGTCATTGAAAAGTACAGGTCTCTTAATCAATGATTTCACCTAGCTACAAGCATAAGCTTTAGTTGTTGATTAATTTTTAAGTTATAACTTATCCTAATCATTGACCGAGAAAAAGTGCTGTTTTTCCATTTCAGACATAAAAAAGCCCAAAAAACCTGCCTCAACAGGTTAGAAAGATTCATGACTAAAAAAGTAATAGCAATCGCTGAAAAGGAAGTATGAGGAAGTTTAGCC
>NZ_JAPZQM010000646.1:0-1187 GCF_027530565.1 Microcystis sp. LE19-10.1B
TTATCTGTTCCCTCTCGAACTCCTTTTCATATAATCCCCTGATTAACTTCCACTTCCACTGTTCCCGTTGTGGCAGCTTCCCAGTAGTTGCTTTTGTTTTCAGGTGTGCCATGACTATTATAGCAAAGGGATTGCTACTTGTTTCTAGTTCTGTCCATCTTTCCTCATAGTCCAGTAATTTGACTGTTGGGAATTTGAGGCTGACTTCACAACCGGCGATAGTATAATTATAGGAATCTGGTCGCCAATTTACTCGTTCATCTCCTAAAATTGCCAGACTGATAACCGGTTTCTGATACAAATCAAAGGCCCGATAGTTATAAATATACATCCTCTGAGGAAAATTTTCTTCGTATTGACTTTGAATTTCAATATGAATCAAAATCCAGACTTCTTCACCCCTGAGTAACCAAACTTTATAGAGTTTGTCAGCGAAACGTTTTTTTGTCTTTGCTGAAGCGGTAATCCGTTTGAGTTCTTTTTCTAGGGATTCGGGAATTTTTGTCCAATCAATTAATTGGTGAACTTCAGGAAAAAAGAAGTATAAAAACGCTTCAAAATACTCGCTTAATGCTTCTTTCCAGGGTTCATCATAATTGGCGGTTGTTGGGTTCATTTGAGTTGTTTGCTTACTCGTAGGCTGTGAAGCGCGATAGCGTAACGCACCGATTTAATAATAGAGGTGGTGGTGGTAATCTGGGGATTTTGTGGTAAAAAAGCGGATATTTGTTCGATTCCGTCTTGATTGGGAGAGAGAATAACCGTGGCGACTTCTGGAATTACTCCAGCTTGGAGACTTTGATAATCGCTAACACCAGCATCGAGGAAAACTACGGTAGCGGTTAAACGCTGATTTCTCACACTATCCACCCGATTAGCTTGACTCAAGCCATCAGATTGAGCAAAATTGAACAAAACATCGTCAACAGCAGGAAAGCTCGGCAACAGGGTAGAAGTCATGACGTTAACTGCAAAGGATTAATGCGACTATTTTGTGCAAACAATCGCCAATTTTTCAAGGGGGATATAACAAAAATTAACATTATACAGAAAACGGGTTTCTTTAAGAAACCCGTTTTCTAAGAAACCCGTTTTCTAGATATTGATTTTAGCCAAAGACTGCTTAAATTCTGCGAGAGAATTAGCGGTAGCTGCTAATTTAACAATCTCTTGTAATGTAGATAGTA
>NZ_JAPZQM010000049.1:0-1479 GCF_027530565.1 Microcystis sp. LE19-10.1B
GGTGGAGGGAATCAACAATAAACTTAAACTAATAAAACGGAGAGGCTATGGCTTTAGAAACTTTCGGAATTTTTGGGTTAGAAGTATGTTATCTTGGCATCTTGTATGTTGATTTAGCATAAAGGGTAACGAAGAGCCGAAAATTTATTGTAATTTCTCAATGATACTGATAATGATTCTCTTTAGCTGGGGGAGATTGTTTTGAATCACTTTCCAGACGACTTTTTCATCAATTGCCCAATATTCATGAACTAATTTATCCCGCATACCTGCGATGTTTTTCCAAGGAATATTGGGATAATTAACTCTCACTTCATCAGGAATATTTTTGACTGCTTCCCCGATTATTTCAATTAATTTTACTGCCGAAAGAAAGATTTCTATCTTAGTTGAAAATTCGGCAAAGCTTAGATCCTGAGTCATCTTTTCTAGTTGAGAAATTGCCTCTAGAATGTCTTGCAAGAAATCTCTAAATTCCCGTTGTGTCATACATAAATAACCTCGGATAAAATTCTTTCTCTCCTTCTTCCTTTTAAGCCATTTTTACTGATAACATCCGCTTTTACCTTAAGTAAATCACTTAAATAATATTCCAGATCTACTAAATCTAGTAAACTAGGCGGTTCTGTATAATCTATCAGAATATTAACTTCACTATTTTCCTGCACTTCTCCTTTTACATAATCTCCAAAAATACCTAATTCACTGACATGATACTTTTCTTTTACTAAGGACTTAACTTGACCCAAAATCGCTTTAATTTCTTCTAAATTTTTCATGATGCTTACCTTCTAAGATAACGGAAAAGACTTCTACCCTACTGATCAAAATGTTATTTCCTGTATCTGTATTGTAGCAGATATCGGATGAAAGGATAAACCATACTCCTTGAAATCATGGGAATTGAGAGAGTTAGGCCAAAAATACCCCCTCAATTGACTGAATTAAGGGGGCATTTGTCGCAGATATTTATCAAGAAATTCCTCTGATGTTAAACAATCAAAATCAGCAATAATTTTGATTAATTCTCGATTTTCAGACAAAAAGATTTCTGCCGCACCATATTTGGCAGTTAGATAGATAAAAACATCTTCAGAAGGCACTAATTTTTCTGCAATTATCTGACTTGCTTCTGCTTTCATTGCAATCGTTTCTGGTATAAATAAGCAATTAAGATTCTGCCAGATTTGATCTACTATTTTGGCTGCTTTTGCCAACTCGTAAAATTTGGTTAATGAGTTCCTGGGAAATAATAACTTTGATTGAAGATTGATTATTGGGGGTATAATATCCTAACCATGTAAGAATTCGCTCTTGTGGTGAGAGGGGTTTTAATTGAGGTTCTTCGTTACTTGGTATGGTTCGATAGGGGGGCATAAATCGACTAAATCCTTATCTGGCAAGAGACTTAATTGATTAGTTCGCTCTAGATAAGAAATAATTGACAAAAATCGCTAAATGCCTTTCTATATAAGGGTT
>NZ_JAPZQM010000663.1:0-10623 GCF_027530565.1 Microcystis sp. LE19-10.1B
AAATATTATGGAGATTTTTAAAATATGAATGGATTGAATTTAGCGCCTATAAAGACCGAAAGAGCCTCCTCGCTTACGTTAAAAAAGTGCTGGACAATTTTGGAGGCGAGTATGTAATTAATTTTGCCTAGGTACTTAAGGAACTTATTGCCACATATGCAGACAAAGGAATTTACTACGAACAAACGATACATAGTTGCTATATAACAGACAAAAGAGTTAAAACAAAATATGTTTTAGGACTTTTTAATTCTGCCTTGTTCAAGTTCTATTATCAAAAAACAAATTCCCAAGGTGGTGATATTTTTCCACAAATAAGAATTTCATCGGTAGAAAAGCTACCGATAAAACTTGCAGACAGTAAAACACAAGAAACAATTGAAACTCTTGTTAACCAAATTTTAGCCAAGAAATCAGAAGATAATTCTGCCGACACCAGCGAGTTAGAAAAAGAGATTAACCAAATAGTGTATGAATTGTATGGATTAAGCGAGGAAGAAATCGGGATAATAGAGGGGGAAATAAAATAAATATAAATGTAGGGTGTGTTAGCGAAGCGTAACGCACCCAAAAGCATCCCAAAGGACTGACAAAAATTTGATCCCCCTAAATCCCCCTTTTTAAGGGGGACTTAAATTTGATACATTCGTTCTCATGAACTCCCAATCGAACTTTAAAACCCATCTCCGCGCTTCCCCTATACCTTCCTCTTACCTATTGCAAGAGTGCCTTATCTCAACAAGTAATTTAAATTCAGTACAGCTTACACCCAAAAGAATCTCAACCAAAATGCTTGACAAAAGCCAAGACTTGACTTATACTTTTTATATAATGGGAATCCGTGCCTAAATATATATAGGGGTTTTCAGAGAAATTAACGAGCGAAAGAAATAGGGACGAAAAGGAAAGCTTTGCCGCAAGGATTAAAGCTGGTTTGGTTAGACTAACTTTATCAGTACCTTTTGAGGAGAGAAAAGTTATGGCTGAGTCAAAAAGCTGGGATTTTCAGAGATTTTGGCAAACTCTAGACTATTTTGATAGTATTCCCCTGTGGAGTTGTCTGCAAAAGCTGCTCGGTTTCGGGGAAGATAAAAAAAATCAGGTAACAAATGAGCAAGGGATGAAGACCATTTTAGTCATTGGTGGGGAAAATGCGATCGGTAGAAAAGTAATCACCCAACTACAGCAGCAAAACTATCAAATCCGCGCTTTAGTCGATAATATCGAGTCTGCACGTCAATTATTGGCTGAAAATGTCGATTTATTTGCTCTGCAAACCCCGCAATTATTCACAGGGATTGAGAGAATTATCTACTGTCAAGGGGAGAATAACCGCCATAGTTTAGCTAATTTACTCGATTTATTGAAAAATGCTGGGATAACCGCCGAAAAAACCCTCTTTGACTTTAGCAATCCCAGCAGTGATATAAAAGAAATCTGGGGTGCGGTGGATGATGTGGTAATGGGAGGAGTGAGTGAGAGTCAGATAACCCTAACCGGAGGACGAGCGCTCTTTTCCGGTATCGTTAGAACTGAAAATAACGGCGGTTTTGCCTCAGTTCGTACCAGAAACCTGAATCCTCCCCTAAATTTATCTAACTACGAGGGAATAGAATTACAGGTACAAGGGGACGGAAAACGCTATAAATTAATTCTGCGCTGTGAAGGACGTTGGGATGGTATCGGTTACTGTTATTCTTTTGATACACTTGATCGCACTTGGCAAACGATTTCTATTCCTTTTGGCGATTTAATCCCAGTGCTGCGGGCCAAAACCCTGCGGGAGGCAGCACCCTTTGATAGCAGTAGCGTCTATGCTTTGCAGTTAATGCAGAGTAAATTCGAGTACGATGGGGCCTTAAATCCCCGTTTCTCCCCAGGATTATTTGCTTTAGAAATTGTCACAATTAAAGCCTACGGGGGTAAAAACCGCTTAATTATCGTTAAGGAAGGAGAAATCGCCGAAAAAAGCCTTTTAGATGCCAGTGGTTATCCCTACGAAGCGATCGATTCTGCTCAGATTTTCGCTAAACTTAATTAATTTAAATAAGCTTGCATCTCAAGTTAAACTACAGAACATCGGGTTAAGATCATGACTATCGGGAGCATAATTAAGGAGGTATGTTCATGAGTGAACAGAATCCCTACGAACAACTTGGGGTTACTGAAGAATCCTCTTTTGAAGAAATTCAAGAGGCCAAACAAAGACTGGTGCAACAGTATCAAAATGATAGCAAAATTGTCGAATTGATCGAGTCGGCCTACGATTCCGTCCTCATGGATCGACTGCGGATGCGACAGGAGGGTAGAATTAAAGTTCCCGATCGCATTCGTTTTCCTGAACGTCTGACGATTCCGGTGGAAAGTAAACCAGTTACTAGCAGCAAATCTCCTAACTGGTGGCGAAGCTCAATCGATACACCTTCTGCACGGGATATCGGTGTACCAGCAGTGATTTACGCTTGTTTAGGAGCAATAACGCTGTTAGTTCCCGATCCCAGTGGCTCCCTTTTACCGCTGCTCTTAGCTTTTGGCGTTTTCGTTAATATCTATTTTTTCAACCGCAAGGAAAAACGTTTTGGCCGCGCCTTACTATTCACTCTCGCTGGTTTATTGCTAGGAGTCGCTCTGGGAGCGGGATTAGCCAGTTTAGCGGCCAAGGCTGATTTGAACATTTTCGGTGATCGCCAAATTTATGCGCTCATCACTTTTCTAATCTTTTGGGTGATTAGTAGTTTTTTCCGTTAACCGAACGCTCGTAGGGATCCTAAGATCACGTCCACTGCTTCCCCAAGGTTATTGACGATATAATCAGGCTCGTAGCTTTCTAAACGGGAACGGCTGCGAATCCCCGATAATACGCCAATAACCTTAATATTTTGGCTTTTAGCGGCGGCAATATCCGCTTCCGTATCCCCCACCATCCAAGTATCGGCAGCCGCCGGCAGTTCTTTAGCGGCCTTAGCCATAAGCAGGGTTTTGTCGCGCACGTCGTTGGTTTTGGTGTAATTGTTATTTAGACAATAACGACGATTAGCGGCGAAAAAACGACCGATATCGTGGCGATTAAAGGCATGATCTAGCTCGGATACCCGCCGCATCGTCATCACGACTAAATCGATCTTTAACTCTTGGATTTTCTGGAGAGTTTCCAAAGAACCAACCACCGGGCGATCGTGGACAAGATAGGGTAAAGTATGGACAGTTTGACGACGAAGATGGGCAAATTTACGCGCTTGATCTTCATCTAATCCTGACATTTCCCCGATACGCTTCTCAGAAACCTGCTCCCGTTTTAACTGCCAGAATTCCGCTTTCGATAATTCCCCGATAATTTGACCTTTATAGGCGGTTTTCTGTAAACAGTCTTGATAAACTTGGTAATATCGCTCCGATACGTCCATTATCGGGCCGTCAAAGTCGCTAATTAGTCTCAACATCGTTCTAATACTTCTCGCTTTATTAATTTTTATATACAAGTTACCCTAGAGTCTTGACAATGACAAGAGTTTTGTCGGGAAAAAGATTAGGGACCAGGGAAGTGGGGTGTCGGGTGTGGGGTGTGGGGTGTCGGGTGTGGGGTGTGGGAAGTGGGGTGTCGGGTGTGGGGTGTGGGGTGTGGGGTGTGGGGTGTGGGGTGTGGGGAGGTGGGGGAATTTCAACTAAAACCCTAAAACCCTAAAACCCCAACCCCTCACTGATCACTGATTACTGATTACTGATTACTGATTACTGATTACTGATCACTGATCACTGATCACTGATGCTTCCCCTTCCCTAGTCTGGACGGTTAGCTTAAAATAAATGTAAGGATATGTAAACTTTCGTAACTATCTCGCCAATTGGCTAACCAATGATCCCAACAACTTCTTTATTCGCACCCGTTGACGATGATCTCCGTCTTTTGACCGATAACTTAAAAAATCTCGTCGGCGCTCGTCATCCCATTTTAGCGGCGGCAGCAGAACATTTGTTCGAGGCCGGTGGTAAACGCGTTCGACCGGCGATCGTGTTGTTAGTGTCTCGCGCTACTATGTTAGACCGGGATATCACTCCCCGTCATCGTCGATTAGCGGAAATCACGGAGATGATCCACACTGCCAGTCTCGTCCATGATGATGTGGTAGATGAGGCGGAATTGCGGCGCGGTGTTCCCACCGTTAACAGTTTATTTGACAATCGCGTGGCGGTTTTAGCGGGGGATTTTCTTTTCGCTCAATCCTCTTGGTATCTAGCTAATTTAGATAATTTAGAAGTGGTAAAATTGCTCTCAGAAGTGATTCGCGATTTTGCTGAAGGGGAAATTCAACAGGGAATTAATCGCTTTGATACCAGTATCTCCTTGGCAGCTTATCTAGAAAAAAGTTACTACAAAACTGCTTCTTTAATTGCCAACAGTGCCAAAGCGGCTGGGGTATTAAGCGAGCAATCAGCTGAAGTTAATCATCATTTATATAATTATGGTCGCAATTTAGGGTTAGCTTTTCAAATCGTCGATGATATTCTCGATTTTACCTCCCCTACGGAAGTATTAGGAAAACCCTCTGGCTCCGATTTGATCAGTGGTAATATCACCGCTCCCGCTCTCTTTGCTATGGAGGAAAATCCCTATATAGAAGTGTTAATTGAACGGGAATTTAGTCAGGAAGGAGACATCGAAAAAGCTCTTGATTTTATTCACTCTAGCCAAGGTATTCCTCGCTCAAAAGAATTAGCATCTCAATACGGACAAAGTGCCTTAAAACACCTTGACTGTTTAGCTTCTTCTCCCTCAAAAGAGGTGCTAATCGAGCTAGTAGATTACGTTTTGAGCCGAATTTATTAGGGAATAATAGTTCTCGCCGTAGCAATAGTCCAAGCATCGACTAATAATAAAAATAGGGTGAGAGTAAAAAGAATTCCATACATCCAAGGCTGAGAAAGGGGGCGAATATCAGTCATATCCAAGTTAGTTTTTTCCTCGATTATTTTGACCATGCGATTAAATCCCGCTACTCGCATCGGTAATAAATAGGCTTTTTCTGCGGAGCGATCAAGGAAATAATAAACTAAACCACCCTGTCCTGTACTGCGACATTTAAGTTCTTTTATATCTGTCCAATTTAACCACCAACCAGAGCGAAGAAAAGCGGGAAACCATTGGGGATAGGTAACTTGTATCCCTGTCTCTGATAAAATGACTCTTTCACTTAAAGCTCCGTATAAAGCGATTAATCCTAAGCTGATTCCTAACCAAAGAAAATTGGGATTAACGGGGGAATTAGTGACTTTTGCTAAAAAGGGTAAAGGGATGGTTAACGCCACATATAAACTTAATAAAGTTACCCGAATTACTGGTGATATCCGAAAAGTTATTGTCTCGTTCATTTGATAACCTTAATCAGTAAACAGTAAACAGTGAAAAGAAGGCTCCGAACTGGCCACTTAATACTTTAACACTTTAATACTTAATACTGTTCACTGAAAACTCAAAACTGATCACTGATCACTGATCACTGATAACTGAACAGAGATTTGCACCTCGATCGCAGGTGATTGTTTGACCGTAAACTGTTATTCTAGGCATTAGGGGCGTGATTTTAACTTGCTACAGTTATTAATTAATATTAACACTTATTGACTATTTCTATGAACAATGGTAAGCGCATTTGGGTCTATGACACTACTCTCCGGGACGGGGCCCAGCGAGAAGGTATTTCCCTCTCCCTCGAAGATAAAATTAAAATCGCCAGGGAATTAGATAGAATGGGTATTCCTTTTATCGAAGGCGGTTGGCCGGGCGCAAACCCTAGAGACGGTCAATTTTTCTGGAAACTGCACGAAGAACCCCTAAAACAAGCGGAATTAGTCGCTTTTTGTTCCACTCGTCGCCCCCATGTCGAGGCCCGGGAAGATCGGATGTTAACCGCCATTCTCGCCGCTAGAACCCGTTGGGTGACAATTTTCGGCAAATCTTGGGATCTGCACGTCACAGAGGGCTTAAAAACCAGTCTGGAGGAGAATTTAGCCATGATAGGAGATACGATCGAGTATCTACGCTGTCAGGGAAAACGAGTCATTTATGATGCCGAACATTGGTTTGATGGTTACAAAAATAACCCCGAATACGCCCTTTTAACCCTCAAAACCGCCAGGGCTGCCGGAGCAGAATGGTTAGTTTTCTGTGATACCAACGGCGGCACTTTACCCCAAGAAATCGCCCCCATTGTGGAGAAAGTGCGGGAGCAATTGGGCATCGATCCCGATGAGGAAAATGCGCCTCAATTAGGCATCCATGCCCATAATGACGCAGGAACCGCCGTGGCTAACTCCTTAGCGGCAGTTAACGAGGGCGCACGCATGATTCAAGGCACAATTAACGGTTATGGGGAACGCTGCGGCAATGCCAATTTATGTACTTTAATTCCCAATCTTCAGTTAAAAATGGGCTTTTCCTGCCTAGAAGAAAATCAATTAGGCCGATTGACGGGAACTAGCCGAAAAATCAGCGAAATGGTCAATTTAGCCCCGGATGATCATGCTCCCTTCGTCGGACGTTCCGCTTTTGCCCATAAAGGCGGCATTCACGTTTCTGCGGTGGCGAAAAATCCCCTAACCTACGAACATATTAATCCAGAAGCGATCGGGAATCAGCGCCGCATCGTCATTTCTGACCAATCGGGATTAAGTAATGTGTTAGCGAAAGCGCGCAGTTTTGGCATCGATTTGAATAAAGATGATCCCACCTGTCGGCAAATATTGGAACGTTTAAAAATCTTGGAAAGTCAGGGTTATCAATTTGAGGCAGCCGAAGCTAGTTTTGAGTTATTAATGCGGGAAGCTTTGGGACAGAGAAGCCACCTTTTTGAATTGAAAGGATTCCAAGTTTATTGTGATATGCTCCGGGATAGTGGTAATGCGATTGCGACAATTAAAGTACGGGTAAAAGAGGAAGATTTGTTAGAAGTGGCCGAGGGTAATGGTCCCGTGGCTGCTTTAGATCTGGCTTTAAGAAAAGCTCTAGTCAAATTCTATCCCGAAATTGCTAACTTTCACCTGACCGATTATAAAGTGAGAATCCTCGATAGTGGTTCGGGGACGGCAGCGAAAACTAGGGTTTTAATCGAGTCAAGTAACGGTCAACAAAGATGGACAACCGTGGGAGTGTCTAGTAATATTTTAGAAGCTTCCTATCAAGCAGTAGTAGAAGGAATTGAGTACGGTTTATATCTACTGCAAAACAATCAACTAGAATTATCGGGTCAATTTTGTCCTTTAGGGACAATTTAGGGAACAGTAATCAGTTATCGGTTATCAGGAGTCAGATTTGAGTTTTCACTGAACATTTAACTACTGACTCCTATCTCCTATGTCCTATCTCCTATCTCCTATCTCCCCTGCTCCGTTCTCCCTTATACCTTTTAAACAGGATTTAGTACAATCTCGCCTTGACAGAGTTTAAACACTGATATATTATCAGAAAGAATCCATAATTCTTCCAACAAGAGCAAGCAAGCTTAACTAGGTAGGCTCTTCGTTACTTTTTATGGTTCGATAGGGTGGCATAAATAAACTAAATCCTTATCTGGCAAGAGATTTAATTGATTAGTTCGCTCTAGATCAAAAACAATTGACAAAAATCGCCAAACGTTTTTCTCTATAAAGGTTCCGTCCCTTATAACCCCCGTACATTGCATAACAGAAACCGAAGAACCACTAGGTAATTCAATTGCTCAGCCTGTTGAAGCTGTAAATTTCACATAAAATATTTATTTATGACTACACAAGCTATAGGAAAATCAATGACGTTATTGAATAATAAATCATTGAAAATTACTACATTTTTAACCATTGCATTGATTACTTGGATCGCCCACTTTTGGTATTTTAATCACTTGGGTCTATACGAAGATGATTACGCTTTCATCGGTAACATACTCACCATGGACTTTTCCAGATTTGTTGACTCTGTTAAGAACATGAATTTAGCATTTTTTCAAGGTAGAGTTGTCGGCTTTAACATCCTCTTCTTCTCTGCATACTTTGCTGGAAAATTGGGAGGATTGCCGCTTATTTATATAAGTGCCTATCTATTGGCATTAACCAATAATATCCTCTTTTATCTATTTCTCCAACGTCTCTGGAATCAACCTATTTTTGTCCTGACGGGTACCCTTGCATTTACTTTATTTCCTGCCGATAACACTAGGGCTTTTCTCACTCATATTCACATTTTGCCCGCCATAACCTTTCTTTTACTCGCTTTTTTAAGTTATCTGAACGATAAAAAAATTTGGTCTTACCTATTGATTACTGCTTCTTTTCTTAGTTATGAGACCTGTTTTTTGCTGTTTATCACCGCACCTTTTCTAACCAAAAAGCCTCAGTCGGAGATATTTAAAGAATTAATTAAACATCTATTCATCTTAGGTACGATTTTCCTAGTGGTTTTAATTCTCAGAAAGTTGACTGGTGATAGCCGGGTTGGAGACTTAGATATAGCAACCGCTATTTTTACTCCGATTCGTCAAATAATTACCGGACCATTTGTCTGTTTAGGAACATTTGTCTATCGTCCTTGGCAAACTTTGCACAATCTCAGGGGAGAATTGTTAATTTTTGTGCCTCTTTCATTACTTATGTTGCTATGGCTATTCTTACAAAATTCTCGTTTTTCGGGACTGGATAGTGGGGAAAATTGGCCGATAATTAAACAGTTGAGCCTTTTGGGGATAAGTCTCTTATTCTTGGCCTATCCCTTAACTTTTACCGTTCCTGCTACCCTCATTAGTGGACGTGATTCCCGTGTTCATGCGGCTGGCGTGGTTGGAGCTTCTATTCTTGGGGGAATTCTTGGCTATTTGATTGTTTATTTAGCCAATAGTTATCGGCAAAAAAATCTTGCGGCTCTCCTCTTAGCGACTTATTTTTCTTTGTTGATTGGATTTGGAATTATCGTGCAACAGCAAAATAAACTAAGTTGGAAATATCAGCAAGCTTTTTGGGCTGATGTTATACAATTAGCCCCCGATCTGAGCGATGGACAAGTTATTTTAGTCGATGCTCCTAGTCTACCTTGGGGAAGTCAGTTGTATCCTTTTGCTTGGTCTATGCCCAGTGTAGTCGGTCAACTTTATCAATTTCCTTGGCAATGGAAAAACGTTCCTAAACTATATAAACTCAATCCTGATTGGCAGCTAAAAATCGCTGCCAATGGAGAAATAGCTTTAAATAACGACAATGGATTATTGTTCTTTTATTATCCCTGGGAACCCGCTCGCCAAGTTAAAACTTCGGAAATTATTTTGTTACAGGAAAAAGATGGGAAACTTGTCCGCACAACTACTCCAATTGTTGCAGGAGCTAAGAAATTTTCCTTTAAACCCCTGACTAATTCAACTATAGATTCTTTCGATAAAGGATATCTGTACGATTATTTAATCGCTCCTAACAATAAAAAATCTGTCAATTATTTTCAACCTTTTTAAGGTTAGTCAATGTCGAGTAAAATTTAGCCTTTCTGATTAAGTTTTTGCCGTCTTTAATCACTCTTTTATACCAATTCTCTCTAGGCAAATTACAGATTGAATCTAAGTCCCTCTTAAAAAGGAAAATTTAGAGGGAGCAAATTTTTGTAGTCAGACTTTGGAGCAGTTAAATAACCCTAGGATAATAATCTAGTAACAAAAGAATTTTGCCAACGACGGGCCAAGGCCCGTAGATACATATTAACGGGAAACTGATAATATTCGATAATTAACCAGAGTAAACAAATACCATGGCAAACAAAGGTTAAAATCGACCAAAATAGAGGCACCCATGACAAAGGACTCCCCTCGACCGGAGGAAAAAGATAGGCTCCCGTAGCCACAATTGCTGTGGGAAAAATCACAAATCCTAAACCGATAATTAAGTAAAAACCTGCCATCTCCATTCCTTCTCTCGGTAAACCCTGCCAATACTTACCATTCCAATACCAAGTTAAGGGTAATTGACTATCGGCCATTTTTAAAACTTGTTGTTCTAAATTAGCGGTAAAAATGTGTTGACAAAAGTTACAAGCATAGGCTTCCATGAGTGGTAAAGCGGCAATTTTACCATGGCGACAGACGGGACAAGAATAGGTATCGTGATAGTTTAATTGGGTTGGCTCGGTCATGGTTAATGTGAGTACGATTGACACTCCCGTCGCGCTTATGCGAGGGATTCTTGGTTCACTGACTCAAGTTGTCTTAGCAGGTATTTCTACCAACCAAAATAGAGCTTAAATCTCCCCAAGCGTTTAGGTCTAACGACCAGCTTCCGATATGCCCTATCGTAGCTTTTTTGAGTATATTCAAGGCCGCCATTTTGTCTCTATCTTCTATATACCCACACAAACAAACATGAGTTCTGGCTGATAGAGACTTTTGGATTAACCGACCACAATTAAGGCATTCTTGACTTGTATAGGCGGGATTAATAGCAATAGTTAGCCTGCCGTATTTAATACCAAAGTACTCAATCCATTTTCTCAATTGTGACCAACCAGCATCATTGATACTCTTAGCTAGTTTTCGATTACGCACAAGGTTCTTGACTTTTAAATCCTCGTAGGCTATCAAGTCGTTTGACTGAATTAAACGGAGTGCCAATTTTTTAGCA
>NZ_JAPZQM010000316.1:0-1509 GCF_027530565.1 Microcystis sp. LE19-10.1B
TAGGAAAGCATGGGGATGAAGGTATGATAGCGAGATATGTAAAAGAACAAGATAAAGAATACCTGCAGCTACACCAAAATCTACAATTGAGTCTATTTTGATTCTGATACCCCGTCCGCTTGCGGCGGGGTAGTTCATTCATAGATTTTTATCGATGGTGGAAGATGAAATACCAGATAGCCCCGATATGATTATCCATTTTTTTGGAGAACGATAGACTCTGTCTGACCAATCTAGAAATTCTTTGTCGAAGAGTATTGTTTAATCTTTCAATAGGATTAGTTTGACCAGTTTCTTTACCTACTGCCCGATGACTTTTACGAGGAATTACTGTCTTATATAACTCCCAAAAGTCTGTGTAAGCAACAGCACATTGTCGATAAACTCATGGGAGACTTTTCCAGAGCTTTTTAGCTGATTTACGGCTTCTATCTCCTAAATAACAACCAATTATTTCTCGGGTAGTTCTATCGATAGCTAACCAAATATATACCTAAATTTTATTACAAAATAATAATGACTATAACTCATCCAATTCTATGATTAATTTGCCTTTAGGTTTGTCTGTTACCTATACCTGGCGAGGAAATTGGTTAAATTTATTATTAAGATAGTTTTGTAAACATGACCAACTCACTCCAGTTACTCTAGCAATTCCTCGCAGAGAAATTCTTTCTAGTAGCAGGAGATTTATTAATTTTTGGGTTTCGTTAGAGACGGTTTTATGACTAGGATTAATTACCAACGGTTGACCACAATTTTTACCCTTACGTTTCGGTTTGCCATTATGTGTAGAACCATTTTTGATGGTATGGCAAGAACCACATTTAGGACAACTAAATATTGAAGCTTGTGAATCTTTTGTCAGAAGATTCTGTTCTAAATCTTCATCGCCATCCAACCAAAGTTTAATGATCCAAGAGAAGATATTGATAAAAACAGCAATCATAAAAAGCAAATTCTTGACATTTGTCAGGTAATTATTTTTATTAGTAAATATTCTACACAACTCAGGCTAGATAAGCAAGAGAGCTACGCCACTACTATCGGATCACTACCGTCGGTTCTTGTTACGGCGATCGCCTGTACTTTTGAAAATGGTGACAAAACGGGAATCATAGGCACAATTCAAACTTGAGTTTTGCGACTACCTGAGTGATCTAACTCACACAGCTTAAATCATGCAATCCATAAGGTCAATCAATTTGGCAATCAAAAAGTACTGGATATGGGAGTGATCGGGGGGAAATTTAGGCACTTTTTCCCTGAAACCCACATTCCGCACCCTCAACTGTCACATAAGCTGTCCCCCTCCAGAGACTTGAGTAAAAATACTTAGCTGGTGAAGGTTTTCTCGGTGGCCGCTAGGGGGGGTCTTGAGACCCCTAATTAGGGTCTGCTGAAAAAGTTTTTCGTGGGGACAGGGTGTGGGGTGTGGGGTGTGGGGTGTAGGGTTTTACCGATTCTCATCTGGTCAATTACCTAATTTTCAGAGAAAAAGTCCCAGAA
>NZ_JAPZQM010000198.1:0-2400 GCF_027530565.1 Microcystis sp. LE19-10.1B
ATTTGCAGCGCAGCAGCAACATGAAGTGCATCCATCGCCGCTAAACCGTAAGTGCCAGCAATTTCATGACTCACTGCACCCTCCTCGACGTGCAGCAAGTTCTTGTTCTATTTCGTCTTCATTGAGCAGTTGCAATCCAGCCGAAATTGCCCGCTGTCGGATTTCCCATAACTTTTTGCTTAATGGTGTTTGGGGAATAAATTTTAATTATATCTATTACTTCGCTACCATTATTATAGCAATTCCCATAGTTGTGAGGTACAGAGTCTTAGGTTTTGAGTAGTCAGGAGTCAGGAGTTAAGATTTTGGTGTACCTCATGAGATTGGGAAACGCTATATTCAATTCTTTAATTAAGTAGGTAGGCGTTAAAAGTTGTCAGATGCCCCCCTTATTAAGGGGGATCCCCCCGCCTATCGGCACCCCCCTTATCAAGGGGGGCAGGGGGGATCGGCACCCCCCTTATCAAGGGGGGCAGGGGGGATCGAACCTAAAATCCATTTTTAATTTAATTATAACCAGCTACTTAAGAAGTATAAAGATGACATAATTAATTATTCCGAATATTGGTATTTAGGCATTATTATAGCATTCCAATTTTCTAAAGTCAAACCCTCAACTCTAGCTAAATTAATACCATTAGTTTGTAGAATAGGAAATACTTTTTAATCTTTAATTCTTAGGATAAGTTGAGGTATAGTTTCTCATCTTAACTTTAAGTGGAGCGATCGCTGTTTTATTAAGTTTGAGAAAGGCGATCGCTGTTGAGTTGAGGATGAAGGAGAAATTTGAGCTATAATAGGGGATAAAATTAACAAACAAGGTAATTATCAATGCCATTAAAGCAAAAGTATATTACTGATGAACAGGGTAATCAAATCGGTATTCTTTTAGATATAGAGGAATATCGAAAACTCCTAGAAGATTCTGAAGAATTGAATGCTATTAGAGCCTATGATTTAGCTATTTCGGAAGAGGAAGAAATTCCTTTTGAAGAGGCGATCGCCGAAATTGAAAATAGTCGTCAATGAATTACACTATTGCGATTAAAAAACAAGCTTCTAAGGCTTTAGCTAATCTTCCCCAAGATAGTTATCAGAAAGTTCGAGACGGGATTAGAGCATTAGCTGACAATCCAAGACCAGCAGGGTGTCTCAAACTGACAGGACGAGAAGGCTGGCGGATTCGGATTGGAGTTTATCGCGTTATTTACGCGATAGATGATTCCGCAAAAAAGGTGATTATTTTAGATATTGGACATCGAAAGGACATCTACCGATAGGCGATCGCGTTTTTAATAAAAATTTGGAAGAGGCGATCGCTATTTTACTGTGAGAAGAGGAGGGCGATCGCTTATAATAAATCCAGTGATCAAAATAGAAGGAGGCAAATGCCAGCAAAAGACCTCTATCACGAAGCCGTTAAAAATGCCTTAATTAAAGACGGCTGGACAATTACGGCTGATCCTTATCCTATTGAATATGAAGACGCTGAATTGTATCCAGACCTGGCGATCGAGAAATATATTTCCGAAGAACAAAGACAACGTAAAATTATCATTGAAATTAAAAGCTTTCTTGGCCCTTCAATGATGAAAGACTTTGAAATGGCTTTGGGACAATATATTTTTTATCGTGATCTCATTCAATTAGGACAAGATGAATACCAAGAAATCTATCTGGCTATCAAAGATGAAATTTATGAGACTTTTTTCCAACGAAAATCTATTCAAGCCGTTATTAAAAGACACCAATTAGATTTATTAGTTGTCAACATCGAAAAAGAGGAGATTGTCCAATGGATAAACTAACTAACTATCGCCAAATTATTCAAAATACCTTAACAAAGCTAGACGAAATTGCGAATAGCTCATCCAAAAAAAAACTAGAAACCTGTTTGATTTTTGATGAAAATCATGATCATTATCTATGGATGTCTATTGGTTGGATAAACAAAAAGAAAATCAACAATATTCAGATTCATATTCGTATTAAAAATGAAAGAGTTTATATTGAACAAGATTGGACAGAAATAGGAATCACCTCTCAATTATTAGAAGCAGGGATTCCCAAAGAAGATATTGTTTTAGCATTTCATGATCCTGCAAGTCGTGAATTAACAGAATTTGCTATTGCTTAATCAGGGGCGATCGCTGTTTTACTGTGTAGATAGGAGAAAGCGATCGCATTTTTAGCTGAGGTTAAGAGGAGAAACCGTCATCGGTCCCTGGTCTCCTTACTCTTAGATTACTCCAAAGCCTTACATTAGATTGAAACAATCTGAATTTCCCTGACTCGGTGCATTGGTTTGGTTGGCTTTTCGGTGGTGATTAGTTCATCAGCTTGAATTTGCAGCGCAGCAGCAACATGAAGTGCATCCATCGCCGCTAAACCGTAAGTGCC
>NZ_JAPZQM010000448.1:0-6518 GCF_027530565.1 Microcystis sp. LE19-10.1B
AAATCCTTATCTGGTAAGAGACTTAATTGATTAGTTCGCTCTAGATCAAAAACAATCGACAAAAATCGCTAAATGCCTTTCTATATAAGGGTTACATCCAATATAACCCCCGTCCATTGCATAACACAAACCGAAGAGCCAAAAATGGGGCGAATCAGAAACAGAAGAATACAATTTCAAACTTTGGGTTAACATGAAAGGCGGCGAATATTTCTTTGCCCCTAGCCTGAGTTTTTTGAAAGAATTACAGCCTTTGCCCGAAGGGTGAAGCCACGAGTAATCATTGCTAATCAAGTATTGCGGATGCGAGAGCAAACCTCATCTATCGGAGCAACGTTGTAGATCCGAAACTTCCACCCTTGAACCGCAAAAATACCTTGAACATTACCCAGTCAATTTGATTTAACCCCATCTACGATTACTCCCATGAACCTGAAACGTTGTTTATTAGTTAGCTTAATTGCCCTTTGCTCTGTTCTCTTCTTAGGAACAAACCTTGCTTGGGCAGTTGGCGGAGGGATAGCCCCCGGCGCCCCCGGTGTTCCCTCCCTTTGGTCCTATGCCGGAAAGCAAGGCATTGGCACTTCCTATGAGCAGTATGTAAACAGCAGCTATGAAGATGATGGACCGACGAATGCCATCTCCAAGGTTTGGTTTTCCATCGCTCAAGGCATTGTCACGGAAACTGCCTATGGAGAAATTGATCGCGCTCAGATCAACGACTTACAATTCTTGGTGACGGGCAACGGTTTTTTCAATCAAGAAAAAACTGATACTAACAGCAAGGTTGACTATCTCGATAAGGATAGCAGCGGTCGGCCTCTTTCTCCCGCCTATCGTGTCGTCAATACTGCTAAAAATGGCAAATACACCATTGAAAAGCACATCTTTACCGACCCCGATCGCCAAACTTTGTTTACAAAAGTGATCTTGACCGCCAATGAGGATAATATTACTCCCTATATTCTCATTAATCCCCACCTGAATAATACCGGGAGTCAAGATGTGGCTTTTGTCAGAAGCGATAGCCTCAATGCTCGCGAAGGTGAGACTGTTTACCTGAGTTTAAAAAGTTCATCTCCTTTTGTTAAAACCTCAGCCGGATATGTTGGTAACAGTGATGGCTATCAAGATTTAATGAAAGATGGAGTCATGGACTGGACCTATGATTATACCAATCAGAATCAGCCAGGCAATGTGGCGATGATGGCCCAATTGCCCACCCTCAATCAAGGTCAAACCTCCACTTTTAATCTTGTCGTCGGCTTTGGCAGCAGTTACGCTCAAGCAACAGCACAAGCAGACGCTTCTTTAAGTGAGGGTTACGATAGCCTGTTGGCGAAATACAACGGCAAAGGCAATGCCGTAGGATGGGAAGACTATCTAGCCAGCCTTAGCAATATGCCCGCTATGATTGCCAACACCGGTGACAAAGGTAAACAGCTTTATGCTAGTGCTTTTACCCTGAAAAGCATGGAAGATAAGGAAAATGCCGGGGCTTTAATTGCTTCTTTATCTGTTCCCTGGGGAGATACCGTTAATGCTGATGGCTTTGCCACCGGCTATCGGGCAGTTTGGCCGAGAGACTTTTATCAGGCGGCTATGGCTTTGTTAGCTTTAGGAGATCGAGAAACCCCCTTAGCGGCTTTTAAATATCTGCCAAAAGTCCAAGTAAAATCAGACACTCCGGGTAACTCCGGCGCTACCGGTTGGTTTTTACAAAAAACCCACGTTGATGGCGAATTAGAGTGGGTAGGAGTCCAGATGGATCAAACGGCGATGCCCATTATGTTAGGTTGGAAATTATGGAAAGCCGGAATTCTCTCGGATAGTCAAATCAGTAACTGGTATCCCACGATGTTGAAACCCGCCGCCGAATTTCTCGCTAATGGCGGCCAGGTAAATATTAGTATCAATACCAGCAGTGGTTATCAATCAAATCAGCGCCAGATTAATCCACCCCAAACCCATCAAGAACGCTGGGAAGAACAATCGGGCTATTCCCCTTCCACTATAGCCGCAGAGATTACTGGGTTAGTGGCAGCGGCTGATATTGCTCAAAATGCAGCTAATGATCCCGGTGCGGCCGCATTCTATTTGAAACAAGCAGATGAATATCAAAAGAATGTGGATAACTTTATGTTTACCACCACTGGACGGGCTACCCCCTGTCAAGAATCTGGTCAATATCTGCTCAGAGTTAGCCCTGACGCCAATCCTAACAATGGCAGTGTCATCCACGACAATAATAGTCTTCTTAAAGCTGATGAACGCCAAATCTTAGATGGCGGTTTCTTGGAACTGGTGCGTTATGGTGTCCGAAAAGGAGATGATCTGCACATTGCTGAAACTGTTTGTGCCTTCGATAATGCTAATCTCGAAGAGAGTTTAAAGGTTAAGTACAACTTCACTTTTGATGGTAAGGAGTATCCAGGATTCCGACGCTATGGCAATGACGGCTATGGCGAACAAACCAATGATGGTAGCAATTTTCGTGATGTTAACGATGGTCTAAAAAATCTTCGCCGCGGACGGGTTTGGCCTTTCTTTACCGGCGAACGAGGACATTATGAACTTGAGTTAGCCAAAGCCCAAAATGGAGGCAACCTTAGCGATCAAGATGTTGCCAAAATTCGTGATACTTATGTTCGAGCTATGGAATATTTTGCCAACGAAAGCTTCATGCTTCCCGAACAAGTTTGGGATGGTGTCGGTGATAATAGCACCCATAATTACGTCACGGGAGAAGGGACTAATAGTGCAACGCCTTTAGCTTGGACTCATGCTGAATATATCAAGTTAGTCAAGTCACTGACCGACAAGAATATTTGGGATTCTTACTCGATCGTCAAGGCGAGATATCAATAGATTTGTTGCCCATGAGCTAACCAAAAGTATAGTCATTTCAGATAAGTCTGATACATTCTAGACCGACAAAATCCTTAGGAACTCTGGGATTGATATTCTCAATCTTAATTGAAATGACTATAACTGTTGCGGGGGCAGGAGAGAATCGGCTTGTGGCTTAAACCTCGAACCTGCTTAAGAAGCTCAAGGCTGCAATACCAGTAAATTCCTATCCCGCGTCAACTCTTACTTAGGGTTTGTGGCAAAAAGTTTTTCATGGGGGCAGGGTGTGGGGTTTGGGGTGTAGGGTTTTAGCGATTTTCAGGTGGTCAACTACCTAATTTTCAGGGAAAAAGTCCCTGAATTTTCCCCCCGATCACTCCCAGAACTGGTACTTTTTGATTGACAAAAAGTCTAAAAGGCTTACCCAACAAGGTTTTTAGATTTATTCAGCAAACCCTACTTATTCATTTTGAACAACCCCCAGAGAAACAATGAAGTTATCATTATTAAACCAATTTTTTCAAGAAAACAATGGACAGTTCTCTTCTGTGAGAGCGCAAACTTGGCTAGTTATCCTCTGCTTTTGTGCAGATTGGATTGTGCATATCGTCAGAGATCAAGCATTTGTTCCTGATATCTCGATCGTCGGGATTGTTTTGGGAGTTCTCGGATTGAAAGTAACTCAGAAATTCGCTGAGGATAAACCTCAACAATAGAAAAATATTCAAATTTTTGAGGAGAAATTTGATGGCTGATCACTCTTTTCAAAAACCAGACAACAACCAATGTAATAATAGCGATGTCTGGAAAGATGACCCTTATAATGCCACTGTTAAAGTTGACATTATAAGTGACAAAAGGCACTTTTCTTTGGAGACAACTGCACCATTTGAAAACAAACTATCCGACTCTCAGAGGGAAATTTATCAAGATTATCTGCCTAACCCAAGAACAATTGAAGAATTGCCCTCCAGTCCCAATCTCCAAAGCAATCGGCTCTGGTTTGATGCTCTCTATGCTTTAGCTTTACAAGAAGTGCGGGATGCTTCAGTTAACCAGATCAGTGATGGAGCTTTCAATGATGGAAACCCATTACCCGCACCAGAAGGCGGCTTTTTTGAGACGGGCTTGTTTTGGACCTATGTTTGGACAAGAGATACTTCCTATGCTGTCGATCTCGGTTTAGGAGTTCTCGATCCAATTCGGGCTTTAAACTCTCTCAGCTTTAAACTCTCCGAACGCCGCGAAGGTGGCGGACTGCAAATTGTCCAAGATACCGGCACTGGGGGAAGCTATCCCATCTCAACTGATCGCGTGGTTTGGTCTTTTGGGGCGAGGACTCTGTTACGACAACTACAAGGTGAGCCAAGGGATAATTTTGCGAGAAAAGCCTACGAAGCACTCAAGAATACGATCGAACAGGATCGTCAAGTTATCTTTGAACCTCAAGATGGACTTTATCGAGGGGAACAGTCATTTTTAGATTGGCGGGAACAAAGTTATCCCCAATGGGTAGCCGAAGATCCAGTACAAATTGGAATGTCTAAAGCTCTTTCTACTAATGCTTGTCATCTTTCGGCTTTACTTTTAGCTGCGTCTTTGGCTGGGGAGTTGGGGGAACCCGAAACCAAACAAAAGTATAGTAAATGGGCTGAGGAATTGCGTCAAGCTATCCGCACTCACCTGTATTTGCCAGATAAACAGCTATATTCAACTTTTATTACAACAGCTTTCGATTTTCGACCGGCTCACCAATACGATTTATTGGGCAGTTCCCTGGCCATTCTCCTCGATATTGCCGATCAAACCCAAGCAGCCCAAATTGTCGCCAACTACCCTCATCTACCACAAGGCGCTCCGGTAATCTGGCCTCAACAAAGGGATATACCAATTTACCATAACCAAGCTATCTGGCCCTTCGTCACTGCCTATTGGCTTAAAGCCGCCAAAAAAGTCAAAAATGATGCAGCCGTTAATCTGGGAGTTACCTCTTTAATCCGAGGAGCAGCACTGAGCTTATCCAATATGGAAAATTTTGATGCCGTGAGCGGATTAGTTGAACTGCAAAATCAACCAGCCAAAGAACCTGTGGTTAATTCACCCCGTCAGCTTTGGTCGGTGGCCGGCTATCTGTCTATGGTCCATGAGCTAATTTTTGGATTATCTTGGACCGATGCGGGATTTAGTGTTTCTCCTTTTATCACAAGAGAGTTACGCAATACTCTCTTCCCTGACTCCCAGAAATTAGTTCTCAATCGCCTGCCCTATCGAGGTCATCAAATCAATATCGTGATCAATTTACCCCCGATTAATGGGGAAAATAAGGGGGCATACAGCCTAGGAGAAGTCTATCTCAACCAGGAGTTAGTTGTCGGAGAAATTGCTGAATCGATGCTGGCATCTGAGAATTTTATTGAGGTAAATTTAGTCGATCAAGATGTGCAAAGTGCCTCAATTAATTTAGTTGATGATTTACAAGACTATCGAAAAAGATATGCTCCTCGCCCACCAGTAATCGAAGCGATCACCGCTAGTCAAGGTAACTTAGAAATTTTCTTTAATTTGAATCAGGAAAATACTGACGAGGTGGTGGTAAATGTTTATAGGGATGGCCGGTTGGTGGCGGAAAAAATTAAGATTTTTGATCAGCGCGGTTCCTGGCAAGATCAAGATACTAAAGGTAGCCAATCACCAAGCTACTGCTATACACTAGAAAGTGTTTATCTTAACAGTGGAACTATTTCTCAACGGGCTAAACCTGTTTGTTATTGGGGAGTAAATTCTGAGCGGGTTTATTCGGTTACAGCCCAGGAATTTAGGGCGATTGGCCGTAATCCTTCCGAAGCTCATGGACAAGTATATTTTGATAATTGGGGGAAGCCAGATGATAGTTTAACCGTCGATATCAAGGCTAAGTATAGTGGTACTCATGGTATTCAGGTGATAGCTGGAAATGGTGCTGGACCAATTAATACAGGAGTTACTTGTGCCGTTAAACGAATGCAAATGAAAGATTCAGAAACTGATACAATAGTTGCTGATAGTTATCTGGTGATGCCCCAGCTTGGCAACTGGAATCGCTGGCTAGAGTCATCTTTAATTTTGACCAAAGTTGACTTGAGTGTCGGACATAGTTACACAATTAAGATTTTTAGCGACGAGCAGGCAATTAATATGTCTAGTTTCGCTCATTATCAAAACTACACTGGCAACAATGGTATTGGTGGTGTAAGCGGGAGTTATAATTATGTCAATATCGCTGCGATCAAACTTCTCTCCTTTTCGGGAAAGATTACCTAACAAAATGACTTAGAGATTTAAAAAGCAACCCTTCAGGAGTAACATAATGAGTCAAAGTCAAACCGGTGTCAAATTAGTTGATTGGCAGACCGTCTCTCAAACCAACTACGATGCTGTCATCGTCGGCGGCGGAATCGCTGGAGCGATTACGGCCAAACAATTGAGTGAACAGGGAAAACGAGTTTTAGTTCTTGAGGCGGGAACTGGTGAAGGTTTAACCCTTGAAGCCCACATTCCGCACCCTAAGTGTCACAACGTCTCAAAAGAGGAAGGGGCGTGAGTCAAAATACTTATCTAGAGGAGTGAGTTGGCGGCAAGCTGCCGGCAACTAAGCCGAAAATTTCAGAGTTCCCCCGGTCATTCTCAAT
>NZ_JAPZQM010000498.1:0-12750 GCF_027530565.1 Microcystis sp. LE19-10.1B
CCGACCATTGGAGGGATCGGGGGTAAAATTCAGGTACTTTTTCCCTGAAAATTAGGTAACTGACTACCTCAAAATCGGTAAAACCCCACACCCCACACCCCACACCCCACACCCTGCCCCCACCAACAAACTTTTTCAGCAAATCCTACTTAACAGATTTACCCCCCTCTGGTCAACAGGTCGCCACCAGGACTGGGAAAATGGGGAAATAGGGAAATTCAACTCAAACCCCTTCGCTGTGATTTCTCTGTGTTCTGACATGGAGAGCTTTATTGTCAACTAATCTTACACAGTCCAAGGTGTGCCGCAATAGCGACTCTTGTTCTGGTGTTGGGTAAAATCGGTAGCGATCGGCTTTCCCCATACCTGACCTTCTGGCATATATCCTGTAAATGCGCTAGTATTTAACAGTAAATCCAACCTAGAACGGCGGGGTTTCAGACCCAATTTTTTTGATGAAAAGTTTTTTTAAGAAACCTTATCGGTTAGGAATTTTGATGCTTGTATCGACAAGTTTAATGGCCTGTAGTGCCTTAAACTATAGCTCTTTTACGGAACTCGTGCCATCTTTCTCTCCCGCTCCTTCTCCCTCTCCTTTAGATGCGGCAACTTTACTTGTTTTAGAGAATAAAATCTATCAACAGGTCAATCGCTATCGTCTATCTCGCAATTTATCTCCCCTACTGTTAAATCGGGCAATTTCGCAACAGGCAAGATTACATAGCCAACGTATGGCCGCGGGTTTAGTTCCTTTTAGTCATCAAGATTTTGACAAAAGAGCGCAAACTATTGGTGTTTCGGTTCCCTATGAAGCGGTGGGGGAAAATGTGGCAGTTAATCAAGGTTATGATGACCCGGTAATGATTGCTGTGGATGGCTGGATTAAAAGTCAAGGTCATCGGAAAAATATGGAGGGAGATTTTGATAGTACCGGGATTGGAGTAGCGACGGATAATCAAGGAAAATTGTACTTTACTCAAATATTTCTAAAACGTCAATCCGCTCCTGTTTCTACTAATTCCCTTAGCTACGATCCTATCCAGAATCAATCTTTTTTAATTACCCTCGAAGAAAACACTAATTATCAAGTTAATCGCTACCGAATTTCTCAAAATTTACCGCCCCTACGTCTCGATGCTCGTATTAGTCATGAAGCTCGCTTATTTAGTCAAAAAATGGCCCATAAACAGGCTCCTTTTAGTCATGATGGTTTTGCGGGAAGAGTCAAGGCAGTACAAAGGAAGATTCCTTTAGAAAAAATGGGCGAAAATTTGGCTTTTATGAAGGGATATCCTGACCCCGTTAGCGTTGCCGTCAAGGGTTGGATTAATAGCCCCGGCCATCAAAAAAATATGGTTGGTGATTATAATCTCACCGGTATCGGTATCGCTAAAAATAATGTTGGTGAATATTATTTTACACAACTTTTTGTTAAAAAGCGTTGACAAAATCCCCCCGATGATACTTAAATTTAATTACCAGTTTTTAACATCAGTTATCAGTTATCATTTAAGTAGTCGGACATAAATTCTGTGGTCTATCTTAAGAAATGTAAATTGCCGCAATTCTTACTGACGACCGACTCCTTACCCCACAGTTAACTTTACTTTTGTCCAACTACTTATCAGGGAAATAAAGGCAGTCGTGCGATAGGCAAAAGCATTACAAATTTCCCTCCTGTCTCCTGTCTCCTGTCTCCTATCTTCTAACTATATGAACTTAGACAATTTTCAAGTGTGCGATCGAGATTTAAGCGATGACCTATTATCCCGTTATCTAGGGGTTAATTCGATCGCTGTAGATACAGAAACTATGGGATTAATACCGGGGCGCGATCGACTGTGTTTAATTCAACTCTGTGATCCCAGTGGTTTTGTCACTGCCATTCGCGTTTTTAGGGGGCAAACAGAGGCTCCTAATCTCAAAAAGGTCATGGAAGATGAGCGGATAGAAAAAGTCTTTCATTTCGCCCGTTTTGATGTGGCTCAATTATCCCATACTTTCGGCATTGCCACTCAACCGATTTTCTGCACCAAAATCGCCAGTAAACTGGCTCGGACTTATACCAGCAGTCACGGTTTAAAAAGTCTCGTGCAGGAATTGGAAGGCATAGAATTAGACAAAACCGCTCAGAGTTCTGATTGGGGAAATGCCGCTAATCTCACCCCACAACAACTGAGTTATGCTGCTAACGATGTGCGCTATTTACTGTCAGTGCGAGATAAATTAATTGTGATGATGCAAAGGGAAGAAAGATGGGAATTAGCCCAAAAATGCTTTAGTTGTATCCCCATCTTCACCGCTTTAGATTTACAGCAATACAAAGATATATTTGAGCATTAGCCAGCACAAGTTACAGTCTATTTAATAAGTAAATAGAAGAGAGATTTTGTCTTTGATCCCCCCTGCCCCCCTTGATAAGGGGGGTGCCGATAGGCGGGGGGATCGCCCTTGATAAGGGGGGTGCTGATCCCCCCTTAATCCCCCCTTAATAAGGGGGGTATCTGACAATTTTTAACACCCACCTACTTAGTATGATTGACTCCCAATCGAACTTTAAAAACCCAGTTATGGATGGTTTCTTCCCACTTCCCCACTTCCCACTTCCCCACTCCCCACTTCCCCACTTCCATCACTGTTTACTGATCACTGAAAATGCTCTCTAGGGCCAAAAGCTGCCAAGATCACAAAAAAGACCGCTATGATCGAAAATAGAAATCATCGTCATTGGTAGAGAATAGGTAAAAAATCTATGACATCTTATGCGGCCTCCTCTGCACGAGCCGAAATGAGCGAACTTCGGCGCCTAAAAACCCTACTACCTCCAGAATTACAAAGTTGGGTAACGGTAGAAGGTTCCACAGAGGTTAATCCCCCCCTGATCCGTTGTGAAGAAATTGGCAGAGATGAGGTAGAAATTCAGATAGATTTAGCCAAATGGGAAAATTTAGCCATCGATCAGCGTAATTTGCTCTTTTGGCATGAAGTCGCCAGGATTCAAAATGATAGTATTCCCCGGGAAGGCTGGGAAATGGCCGCCCTCGCTATTGGCTTAGGTGGTGCGGTGGGGGAATTATGGGTACAGGACGGGTTATTATTGCTTTTGGCTATGGGATTATGTGGGATTTCCGGTTATCGTCTCTGGCGCAAAAATAATGGCGATAAAATTCTCAAAGAAGCGATCGAAGCCGATGAAAAAGCGATCGCCTTGGCCACCCGTTTCGGTTATTCTCTCCCCAACGCCTACAAGAGCCTAGGCAGTGCCTTTAAAACCCTAATTGAACAAACGCCCAACCGTCGTCTGCGTAAGCGTTATGAGACCCGTTTAGATGCGCTGAGAAAGAGTGCAGCCAAAGCGAAAGCCCAAACCCAAGGCCGTCCGCCCCTAGGTGAGATTCGTTAGCCGATGATCACAGGTAATCTCTGACATTACCCATTGGTATTTGGGGAAAAGTGTAGTAAACATTTAAGTGGGTCATCAGGCCTTGTTCATCTATCAAACCACCTCTTTGTGTCGATGACTTCCCAAATTCCTGAAACACGTTTTCTGATCATTCCGATGGAGTATCCGGTTTTGCGGATGCCGGATCGCTTGACTGTCTTGGAAGCAGTACAGTTCAAGGATTTGTTTCACCATCTCATCGCCCAAACACCCACTCCCGAAAAAGTCATTCTTGATCTAAATGCCACTCAATTTATGGATAGTAGTGGTGTGGGTGCTTTAGTGCATAATCTCAAAGCGGCTAGGGCAGAAAATATCGAGTTAGTGCTGGCTAACGTCCATCCCCCAGTGATGGGGGTTTTATCGATTACGGGACTAGATCAATTATTCACTTTCCAAACCTCCCCCCTAGCACCCCAAGAAAACTGCTTTACTGCCAATGAAAACCATCTACCGGAAACTCATCCCTCGATTCGCAGTTGGTTAAAGCGCGGTCTTGACATTGTTGGTGGGATCGTGGGTTTATTAATCACGGGGGTTATTTTTGTCCCCATTGCTATCGCTATTAAGTTAGACAGTCCGGGTCCAATTTTTTTCAGTCAAACCCGCTGCGGTTGGTTGGGAAAGGAATTTAAAATTCTTAAGTTTCGTTCCATGTGTGTGGATGCAGAAGCACTCAAGGATAAAATCCCTAATCAAGCGGAGGGAGCTTTTTTTAAAAATAAAAATGATCCCCGGATTACCCGGGTAGGAAAATTTTTACGTCGCACCAGTTTAGACGAATTGCCCCAGTTTTGGAATGTGATCACCGGTGAAATGAGTCTTGTTGGCACTCGTCCTCCCACCCCCGATGAGGTGGAACGCTACGATGTTCCCCAATGGCAACGTTTAGATGTAAAACCCGGTATGACGGGAGAATGGCAGGTGAATGGTCGTTCTCGGGTGAGTAATTTTGAAGAGGTAATTCAACTAGATTTGCGCTATCAAGAAAATTGGAGTTTAGGCTACGATCTACAACTGATTTTTAAAACAATTTTGATTCTCTTTCAAAAAAACAGTGGTGCCTTCTGAAGTCTTAAATTCCCCTTCTTCCCCCCTCCAATTCTATCTACAAGTCCGGACGGAATTGGCAGCTTTAATCCCAGTCCTACAATGGTTTGAATCTCACGGCAGTTCCTTTCTACCTGACTCGGTGCTTTGGCAGTGTAAGGTGGCTTTAGCAGAAGGATTTACTAATGCTGTCCGTTACGCTCACCAACATTTACCACCGACTACACCGATCGATCTAGAATTAACTTTACAGTCCCATTCTCTAGAAATAAGAATATGGGATCACGGTCAACCTTTTGATCTGCAAGCCAAACTCGATTCTCTACAACAACATCCTCTCGCACCTTTGGAAATGGAAAGCGATCGAGGATTAATTTTTATGCGTTCTCTTACTGATACTTTACAATATATCCGCACTGGCGAAGGGAGAAATTGTTTAATTCTCCAGAAAAGTTTTTAAGTCAATTTATCCCCTGCTAGAAACTCCGTCCATGGCACAGGTTTCCAGACGAGAAAAAAGAATTATCCCACCCCCCACACCCCACACAAGGGTGGGGAGATGTCCCCAGGGTGCTTTGAGAGAGAAAGTAATTTGATCGTAGTATAACCACTTGTTATTAACTCGCCAACCGACTTTTGTTCCAAAAGCGTTCCATTTTTGTTGATCATAATTGCTGCTTCCTCCCAAACTTTCATAGATTCTTTTCTGAACAGATATACCGAATTTTCCCTGACTATATTTTAACCAGAGTTGATTGATAGTGGCTAAATCTTCACAGGGAAAGTTATCTATGTCTTCTATCTTAAGATATTTTTCTTTAGTTCGATCGGCAACTTTTAAGAAGAGATTAGCCGTTTCTTGATCTGCCTCTTGCCATTTTTCTTGCGCTAAGAAATCCCGTAGGTTAGTGTAATCAATTTCCTTGGCACTTTTGAGGTTAATTTCCTCCCTGGTGGCGGCTGGAAAAACTGGCAAAACCGTTTCTTGAATTGTATTCTGTGATCGGGGTTTTGGCGGAATCACGAAGGCTAATTTGACTGCTAACTCTTGCAGGACTTCCCCGGCTGATTGATAACGTTTTTTGGTGCCAAATTCAATTAATTTATCTAAAATTTTACCTAATTCAACAATAACAGGATTATTAATCAGGTGCTTTCTCCATACCCATTCATGTTCACTCACATCGAATAATTCAAAGGGAGATATTCCCGTTAATAAATAGATACAAGTGACTCCCAAACTATATAAATCACTGCTATTAATCGCTTTGCCATTGCTTTGTTCTGGAGCGATATATCCCGGCGAACCGATCACTGTTCCTGTCAGGGAAAGGTTAGCAATGGGCATGAATTTAGAGGCACCAAAATCCACTAAAATTATTTTATTATCGCTGCGTCTCCTAATTATATTAGCTGGTTTAATATCCCGATGAATGACTCTTTTAGCATGGATAAAATCAAGAATTGGCAAAATTTCCAATAAAAGATGTTTGATCTTTTCCTCATTGAAAACTCCCTCGCTTTGTAATTCTTGTTCTAGATTTTCTCCCTCAATATATTCTTGAACAAGATATTGTCGCCCATCATTGCTGGTAAAATAGGCATAGAGGGAGGGAATTTGTGGGTGTTGACCGAGATTATCTAAACTAATCGCTTCTTCTTTAAATAATTCCGCCGCTTTCTTGAGAGCATTGCTACCTTGAGCGCTAGGAAAAAATTGTTTAATCACACAATAAGGTTTAGAAGGTTTATCCTCATCAATTGCTTGAAAAGTTTTACCGAAACCTCCTTGACCAATTAATTTTATAGCACGATAACGATCTTTTAGTAATAATTGAAAGCGACATTTTTGACAGAATTTATCTGTAGGATCATTGTTATATAGACAATCGGGATTAAGACATAAACTCATTGTTAGTTCAAAGAGGGATAGGGAAGATGTTTCAGTGAGCAGTAAACTGATAACTGATAACTGATAACTGATAACTGATAACTGATAACTGATAGCTAAATCGAGGTTTCTTCCTCTAGCCAAATTTCTGGCTGTTGATTTAATAAAAGCTGGGCTGCCTCTAACATATCATCGACAATATCGCGCAAATCTGTCTTATTATCGATATAAGCTTTTAACGCCTCCATCGGATCTAATTGATTACCCACCCCTAATTCCGGTAAACGGGGACGGGTTAATTGACTAATTAACTCAGCCCGAATACTATAACTATGGGCAGTTTTTAACGCTTCGTCAAGCTGATTGGTGTTGATTAGTTCTAATTGTTCACTGCGAATTTTATAAACTAAGCGGATAACTGCTTCCTGAATATCGTGTTTTTTGAGAGCTTTTAGCAATTCTTTTTGGGGGTTTTCTGCCTCAGAAACATCCACTTCGATGGAACGGAAAGGACGCACGGGTAAAGGACAAAATTCCCATTTAACCTCTCCTTTAGCCACTTCTATTAGAACATAGCCCTTATCTTCTTTTTCCTCGCTAAAATCCACTCGATCGATGCTCCCTGGATAGACAATGGGCGGATCATTGCTAGGATTAAGATTTTGATGTTTGTGAACATGACCGAGGGCAACGTACTCGAATTGTGGACGATTTAGCAGCGATAAAGGTACGGTAAAACCTTTACCAACCGCTAAAAATCTTTCTGCTCCTAAACTAGCTCGATCGGCCATTAAATGGGCTAATAAAACTGTTGGTAAACTTGTATCTAATTGGCGAATTTCTCCTTCTAAAACCGGTTCCAAACGGTTAATTAACAATTCATTTACCCCACTCAAGGATAAACCCTCGGTTTCGGGACGGGTTAAGAGAGTGGCCCGGGTTAACCAGGGTAAAGTAATGACTTGGATATCGCCATTGCGGGTGGTGATGCGATGGGTGGTAAGGCGATCGCCAACAATAAAACCAGGCACCGCTAGGGTACGATAGATGGAGAGACTGACACCGCCATTACCATGAGAATGTTGATCGTGATTACCCACTAATAACACCGTCGGGATATTAGCATCGGCAAGACGACGGAATTGACTGGCAAAAGCTTCGTGAACAAAAGGAGGAGGAGTGGCATCGGGAAAGGCATCTCCCCCAAAAAGCACTAGATCCACAGGGGAGGCAATAGCCCGATCGATACAGAGGCTTAAACTGCCCATAAAATCCTCTAAACGCGTGTTTAATCCCGTTTTTGGATTTAAACGTCCATGGGAAAAACCGCTCCCCATGTGAATATCCGATAAGTGCAGTATTTTAATCATAGTAAATGAAAAACAGGCGTAATTAAGTACACCTGTTCAGGATTATTTTCCTAATTTTTTATCGCCATCTTGACGACGGCGATCGCGCCATTCTGTAGTCGTCAGGTAGAGAATGCCACCGCTAACGATAACGAGGAGAATTAAGGCGACTAGAAAGAGAGTGTTCAGAATCAAGGATGTTTCCATGGTATCTATAGATTACCTAGAAACCGTTACGACCCCAAACCACCATGGCGATCGACCAAGTGAACAGGGCGAGAATGCTAACCCAACCAAGTGTCAAAATATCCATAATTGCCTTTGTTAAACGAATTACTTAGGAGTTGACACTCTCCGCACTAAAAGTGCGGAGATTCTTGGGCTGAATCTTGCCGCTACTAGCAAAGCTAATTTTGGTCTTACAGTTTCATGTCTAGTCCGACTACACCTACAAGGTAAGCACTCTTAAAGACTACTCCCCAAGCGTAAATTTCTGTGTGTCCCACAGTATTTAATTGTTTTTCGCTCTTACCATGTGGACTTACGATGAAAGCTTTTGTACCAGTGATGGTTAGAGATTTAGGGATTACGGAGTGTCGCTTGTTTCCTGCGTTCCCAAAGTCAACGACTCAATTTAATGCTAACATAAAGTCGCCCTAAAGGGCGAGGTTTTCAACCCAAATTTTCGATGATTTAAGTGCGCTTGGTATCTTCTCTCCCGCCCCGATAGCCGTTTCAAGATCTCCCGACACCTACGCCTGGTGGATCTAGTGCCTTGAGACGCTTTCCTTTGCAGAGAAGCTCGAACGCGACTGTATTTATCCCTCGTTTCCTTGATTCCCTCCCCCGACCACGATTGATCGGTTGATGTTACCGCGATGTCACGACGGCCGAAATCGACCCCGATAATGTTATCCGCGTTGACAGGTTTCGGCGGTTCCGATTTTAGTTGGATGTGGACATACCAACCGCCGTCACGATGTAGGCAGATTTGAGCGGAGGTCGGATTTTGCCAGGTAAGTTTCCCCCGATGGTAATTGCTCGCTCTCAGGGGAATGGTTAACCGTTTCCCCGTGGTGCTAACAGTAATCGCCCAATCTTTCTCGACGAAACGGAAGGTTCGAGCGTCACAGTCGAAACTTGTTGGAGCAAAGTTCTTGACCTTCTTCCCTTGAAGTTTTGCTGTCAAACGATTAGCCGCCACCCGACCGCAAGCTCTGACAACGTGGTTAGCCGTCAATCCGAACCGATCCTTAACGTCCTGATAACAGACGGCTTGAATCGAGTTCCGGTTAGTCAGCTGGGGGTTGACGTTCTCGTTAATCCAGCTACAAGCCGACGCAAAAGCCGTACAGGTATCGGACAGCGCTTGTTGTTGTTCGCTACATACTTGAAGCTTGATCACTAGCGTCAGGACTTGTTCCACGGCCTCAAAAAACTCACCAACAGGAAGCATAACATATTTAGAGTCGATGTGCTACGCGCGTTTTATACTGGTCGGCATTCCTCCGCCGCTAACCCGTAGGGTGTAACGGGGGCATCCTGCCGACATCTAAGGTGAATTAAATGATGTAAGTGAGAGCGGAGCGAGTAAAATAACAAGATACCATCTTATCCTAGCCAATCTCTGACTGACTAAGGTTAGATTTGTAGAGAGAAAATACCAAGAACCTCTTGGTTTAAGCCTAAAAAATTCACTGCCAGAATTCTCGAACAATCTACCGCTTCCTCTCCCCCTGCCTTTTTGTTGTCTAAATGATACTACAGACCCTATGATTTCCGAACGTACTTTACCAACCTTTAATCCTGCTTCCATCGTTATTACCAAAGCTGAAGGTCTTCGCCTATACGAGGATATGGTTTTGGGGCGGATGTTTGAAGATAAATGTGCCGAAATGTATTATCGAGGCAAAATGTTCGGTTTTGTCCACCTCTACAACGGTCAAGAAGCGATATCTAGCGGTATTATTAAAGCCTTGCGTCAGGGAGAAGATTACGTTTCTAGCACCTATCGCGATCACGTCCACGCCCTCAGTGCCGGAGTTCCCGCTCAAGAGGTAATGGCGGAGTTATTCGGCAAAGCTACGGGCTGTAGTAAAGGACGGGGCGGCTCCATGCATATGTTCTCCGCCGAACATAAGCTTTTAGGGGGTTACGCTTTTGTGGCCGAGGGGATTCCCGTCGCTACTGGGGCGGCTTTTCAAAGTAAATACCGTCGGGAAGCCATGGCTGATGCCAGTGCCGATCAGGTAACGGTCTGTTTCTTTGGGGATGGGGCGAGTAATAATGGCCAGTTTTTTGAGTGTCTGAATATGGCCGCCCTCTGGAAGTTGCCGATTATCTATGTGGTGGAAAATAATAAGTGGGCGATCGGTATGGCCCACGATCGAGCCACTTCTCAACCGGAAATCTATAAAAAAGCCAGTGTTTTTAGTATGGTCGGTGTGGAAGTGGACGGTATGGATGTGGTCGCCGTTCATGCCGCCGCCAGAGAAGCTGTAGCCCGCGCCCGCGCCGGTGAGGGGCCGACTTTGATTGAGGCCTTAACCTATCGTTTCCGGGGTCACTCTCTGGCAGATCCCGACGAGTTACGCAGTGCTGACGAGAAACAATTCTGGGGCGAAAGAGATCCGATCACTCGCTTTGCCGCCTACCTCTACGAACGAGATCTGGCCACGAGAGAGGAATTAAAAGAAATCGAGGAGAAAATTCAAGCTGAAATCGAGGCAGCGGTTAAATTTGCCGAATCTAGCCCCGAACCCGATCCTAGTGAACTAACTCGCTTTATTTTCGCCGAAGACGAGTAATTTCAGTGATCAGTTACCAGTTATTCAGAGTTGAGTAATCAGTAATCAGTGATCAGTGATCACTGATTACTTAAGGTATTCTATGAGGGGGAGCAGCAAAATCCCGCCTTGAATCTGGTTGTTGTGGAAAAAATCCGTAAAAACCAGTTGCGCTCTTGTATAATTCGCTAAAATCCAGAGAAATAGCTTTTGCCATGGCGACTACAGAAGCATTGAACCCCAGTCAGTTCGCATTCTTAACCAACCTCACCGCTGATCGTTCAAGTTCACCCAACCCACAAGAAGAAATGGACAAAGTTATCATTCTCGTTAATGCCGAAGCTCAGGCCAGTGGTCAGATGTCTCGCCTATCGCCCGTTACCGAAAAAATGGTGATTGCCTTAAAAAATGCGGTTCCTAAATCCTTGGCGGTGGAGGTGACGGGGACGGCTTCCTTGTGGTCAAAAATGGAGTCGGGTAAAACCAGCCAGAATAATTTAATCTGGTGTCCCTTAACAATTCAATTACCCAATTGGGTGAATTTTCCTGGTAAAAAAGTTTATCAAGCTTGTCGGGATATCGAAGAAAGACGCGCTTGGGTTGCCCATACCCTGCACTATAAAACCAGTCAGGGAGATTCTTCTTTTGGGGATCTTTGGTTGCCGATCACGGTGACATCTAAGGGTTTAGAATACGGTGAGGTAATCGGAGAAGGCATGATCCCCAACGCCTACAGTCAACCGATTAGTCTGGAAAGAGAGAGTCTTAAGTCTTTACATCGGCTGGCAGCGCAATTACTGGATAATTTACAGGCTCCTGCTTCCGTTTATTTGCTACAGTTTCGTCTGGCTCATCGAGAAGTGGTTTTTGATCGTCTCTGGCCTTTTCCTGCTGCACCTGCGATCGCTTCTCTGCGCGGTCAACAGACGGATCTCTATGCATCCTACTGGAATTGTTTACGTCGGCAAGCAACGCTCGATCATTCCTTGGCAATTTAAAGGCACTGTCTAGCAGTAATCTATTAAGTTGACAAAAGGGATACTTTAGCAGAATATTTAGAGCGTAGCAGCCGCCATAAAAACACGGCTGTTGTCCGTTCAACCTCTCGAAAATGCCGAAATATTCGCTAATTATCCCGATTTATAACGAGGAAGAAACCATTCCAGAACTCTATCGCCGTGTCAGTGCCGTCATGGATAGTTTAGATGATTCTGTGGAACTGATTCTGATTAATGATGGCAGTCGGGACCGTTCCTTAAATTTAATGCGGGAACTACAGGAAAGAGATGCTAGGGTCTGTTACATTAGCTTTGCTCGTAACTTTGGCCATCAGGCAGCAGTGACGGCAGGACTTAATTTTGCTAGGGGTCAAGTTATTGTTGTCCTCGATGCCGACTTGCAGGATCCACCGGAATTGATTCCCAAAATGATTGAGTCTTGGCAAGCAGGTTATCATGTGGTTTACGCCCAGAGAACAAAACGGAAAAAAGAAAGTTGGTTTAAACGCCTAACTGCCTACGTTTTCTATAGATTGCTGCGACAATTAGCCGACGTGGATATCCCTGCGGACACGGGGGATTTTTGTCTGATGGATCGTCAGGTAGTGGACGTATTAAATTCTATGCCAGAACGGAATCGTTATATTCGCGGTTTGCGCGCTTGGATTGGTTTCCGACAAACTGCTGTTAAATTTGAGCGGGATCCCCGGTTTGCTGGCGAAGTCAAATACACTTTTAAAAAATCCCTAGCTTTAGCGATTAATAGCTTGGTGTCTTTTTCTAAGATTCCCCTGCGTATTTCCACTTATTTAGGCTTATTTTCCGCTTTAATTGCCCTGTTGATGGCTTTACTGGTTCTCTACTGGCGCTTACAGCAACCCGACTCTCCCGTTACCGGTTTAGCTACTATCTTGATCGCTGTGTTTTTCTTGGGTTCGGTACAATTGATCGGTATTGGCATATTAGGGGAATATATCGGGCGAATTTACGAAGAAGTTAAGGGCAGACCAGCCTATACAATCGCTGAGATCGCTGGGTTGGAAATTAATAGACCTCTTGTAAAAATCAAAAATTGTTGTTAGGGTTAGGAGTCAGGAGTCAGGAGTCAGGAGTCAGGAGAATTAGGAATGAACAATAATCAATTAAATGGTCTATTTAAGGATTTTATGCAATTTAATCCTTATTCTTACCGTTTTTGAACCCTCAAAAATTAATTATGCAAGAGGTTTAATAA
>NZ_JAPZQM010000243.1:0-5950 GCF_027530565.1 Microcystis sp. LE19-10.1B
AAATCCTTATCTGGCAAGAGACTTAATTGATTAGTTCGCTCTAGAGCAAAAACAATTGACAAAAATCGCTAAATGCCTTTCTCTATAAGGGTTCCATCCCTTATAACCCCCGTCCATTGCATAACAATTACCGAAGAGCCATAATTTTTTTATGGTACGATGGACGGTTTTGCTTTTTTCTCGATTTTTAGATTGAATTAGATTGAAGTTGAAAAGAGAATAAAATGTGATCTTATAAATTTGGTACAATTTTTACTTGACAAAAATTTCTGGTTGTGGTTCTGTAGTATTGATGGAGGCTTAATGCTTTGCCTTGCTGTGCATTGTTGTCATGGATAAAATAAGCTAAACGGCGCTTAACCTGCATGATCCAACAGCTATAACCCTTTTGGAGTCTATATCGGTGATCCGAAGTAAAAGCCGTTCAGCTTACCAAGCAGCGCCAAAGTGATTCTCCATTTTTTTAGAGAAAGATAGACTCTCTCTCACCAACAGAGAAATCCTTGGTCGAAAGGTATTATTAAGTCTTTACAATGGGATTAGTTTGACCAGTTTCTTTTCCTACCGCTCGATGACGTTTACTCGGAATTACTGTCTTATATGACTTCCAAAAATCAGTGTAAGTAACAGCACATTGTCGGTAAACACCGGGTAAACTGGCCCCAAAGTTTTTTGGCTGATTGGCGACTCCTATCTCCGCGCATAGCCGCCAATAATTTCCCCTGTCTTTCTATCAATTAACCGCCAAATATAAACCTTTATCGTCTTAAAAAAAACCAATGACTACATTTCATCACACTCTATGACTAATTTGCCTTTTGATTTTTCTGGGTGGTGATTCGGTAGTGGTGATGGAGCCTTAATGCTTTGCTTTGCTGTGGATTGTAGTCATGGATAAAATACCAAAGGACTCCCCAAGGTGATTCTCCATTTTTTTAGAGAAAGATAGGCTCTCTCTCACCAGCAGAGAAATCCTTGGTCGAAAGGTATTATTAAGTCTTCCAAGGGGATTACTTTGACCAGTTTCTTGGCTCTACCTCTCGATGACGTTTACTCGGAATTACTGTCTTATAGGACTCCCAAAAATGAGTGTAAGTAACAGCACATTGTCGGTAAACACCGGGTAAACTTGGCCAAGGTTTTTTAGCTGATTGGCGGCTCCTATATCCTAAATGACCACCAATAAGTTCCCTTGTCTTTCTATCAATTAACCGCCAAATATAGACCTTTATCGTCTTAGAAAAAACAAAAGGGCACATCTCATCACATTCTATGAGCAATTTACCTTTTGGTTTGTCCGAAACCTTTACTTGACGGGGTACAGCCGCTAGTTTATTGTTGACATAATTTTGTAAACATGACCAATTTACCCCTGTTACTCTGGCAATTCCTCGTCAGGAAATTCGTTCGAGCAAGAGTTGATCGATTAATTGTCTTGGTATCGGGAGAGATAGTTTTATTAGTGGGATTGATCACAAACGGTTGACCACATTCTTGACAGTGACGTTTGGGTTTCCCCTTAGGAATATAACCGTTCTTAATAGTATGGTGAGAACCACAACTAGGACAAGTAAATACAGGCAAACCAGTGGGGGGATTTTGCTCCGTGCTAGGCTGATATTTGAGCAGGTCCTCCACGAGCCATAAAGAGATACTTATCAGAAAAGTCATGATCAAGCTAGAGGTTTAAGGATTGATTTGAGCCAATTATTTTTATTGATAAACTGACGGTTCGCTCATTTTCCACATATGGTGTTTTTGGATTAAGCCACCCACTGCCTGTACTGGCGTAAGTTGAACTAATTCGACTTCGGGTAGGTTTTATCCGTTGTCAAAACACCATCTATAGTGATCTGCGAGCCGAGAGTAATAAGTATATTACACAGTTCATACCGAATAAGCAACATGGTAAGGTAAACACATCTTAACAACCCTTGACAAAATGAACCTCGTGTGATTTGCTTACCCAGAGGGCGATCCAGGCATACTTGAGTAGAATTTCTCATCTCAACTGTTAAACAAAAATCGACTAAATGTTAAGATTTCGTAACTATTTTGATTGACTGGTATCACTTGAAATGCCCACACGTATCACAAAATTAGCCGATTGTCAATAGCTTTTGAGATGCGATACCCCCCCTTGCCTACCCGAATTCGGGTGGGCAAGGGGGGGGTGGTAGAATGCCTGCCAGGACTATTGAAAATTGGTATTAGCTATTTTTTCGGGGACTCTGGCCACTATTTTCAGAGATTGCTGTAATGCGGATTTGTTGACATCCGTTTAGGTGGATTGACGGGCCAGAAATTGTCTTTGATAGTCTAAAAACTCGCCATGCCATTCCGCAAAACGCCGCTCCCCATCTTTGACTAAAAATTGGCGGTAGGCTTCCGAGGAAATCCAAGGCTTTGTTGGACGTTGTTGGGCAGAACGAGCTTGGTATTCAGCCGTTGATTGACGGCATTGGTTGTGATAATTTTGGTGCCATTCGCGATAGCGCCGTTCTCCATCCCGCACGAGGGCTTGGCGATAGGCTTCTGAAGATAGACTCATGGTGTTACTCCTTTTCAAATCCCTTGATGGCTTGGCCAGAATTATAACACAATGCGTGAACTAGCCAGTGCTGACCTCTCGTCAAGGTACGATATGGGCCCTTACCCTCAGGGGCAAGGTTTCTTTGCTATCTCAACTGCTGCATTTTGTCCCGCTTTGCGTTGCTACCCTTTAACCAAATGGCTCTTCGGTTTGTGTTATGCAATGGACGGGGGTTATAAGGGATGTAACCCTTATATAGAAAGGCATTTAGCGATTTTTGTCAATTATTTCTTATCTAGAGCGAACTAATCAATTAAGTCTCTTGCCAGATAAGGATTTAGTCGATTTATGCCCCCCTATCGAACCATACCAAGTAACGAAGAACCCTTAAAACAAAGCTTAGGCAATTCTTATACAGCTAGAGGTCAATTATCCCAATTACGGGCAAAATCTGCTGAAAAACAAGATCATAACCGCTCCAATACTTTTCAAAAACAAGCGATCTCCGACTATCAACAAGCTACCAAAAATTTCCGTGCTAACTTAAATGGATCAGAAGATCCTTTAACAAAACTAGAGAATTTATTAAATTTAATTCGTTTATCCTATTATTCTCAAAATTTTCAGATAATTTCTCCCCAACAACGGCAAAATGATTTACAACAGGCGTTAATCTTGCTCCCTATGGTCCCTCAAAATGTAACAACGGTTTACGCTAGTATTGACTTAGCGAGTCTACCCGCCTTTTCTTTAGCCTTAAGTACCCCTTTAATCCAATGTCCGACGCAATGGCAACTATCTGACTATCAAAGATTATCCATTCTCGATAATGCTTTAACAATTGCTAAAAATCTTAATAATCCTCGTGTAGAGTCTTTTGCATTAGGCGCAATCGGTCATTTTTATGAATGTCTTGGCAGAACAAAAGAAGCCTTAACCCTAACACAGAAAGCGATTTTAGTGGCTAATCAAGATTTAAACACAAAAGATGGCTTATATCTTTTGGAATGGCAAAAAGGGCGTATTTTTCAAGCAAAAGGACAATTCAACCTCGCCGTTAACGCCTATCAAAACGCCTATAATACTCTTGAAAATATCCGTAGTGACTTATTAACGACTGAAAAAGACGTACAATTGGACTTTCGTGATAGTATTGAACCTATTTATCGTCAACTTGCTCAATTAAAGCTACAATTAGCTGATTCTCAAAGTTTATCATCTATACAACAAAAACAAGAATTAAAAGAAGTCCTCAAGATTATTGATCATCTAAGACTCGCAGAATTGCAAAATCATCTGGGAAATGACTGTTTTTTGCGGATTGATGCCCCTGATTCTCAGCCTATATCTGCTTTTCCTCAGACGGCAATTATTAATTCTTTAATGTTTCAAGAGAAAACAGCAATCATTATAATTTTACCCGATCAAAGTATAAAAATTCACTGGATTAAGCAGAATAAAGCCAATATTATCGAAAATATTGCTCAATTTCGTCAAAGTATCTTAGATGGGTTTTTAACTCTAGGTGATTATGACACAAGCTTATCTGAAACCCTCTATAGTCAGATAATTCGTCCTTTTGAGACTGATTTACAGGAATACGACGTAAAAAACTTAGTTTTTATCCAAGATAGTCCTTTTCGCCCCATCCCTATGGCTGCTTTACATGATGGTAAACAATTTCTGATCGAAAAATATGCTGTCTCTACTACCCCTAGTTTATCCTTAACCTTTCTGCAAAAAAGAACCTTATCTGACAATAAAACGTTAATTTTAGGAGTCACCGAAGAAAGTCAGATTGATGGTCAAATTTTTCCTTCTTTAGATAATATTCCCCTTGAAATTGCCACCATTTCCCAACAATTTCCTAATCATCAACTGCTAGTTAATCAACAATTTAACCCCCAAACCCTCACCCAAACATTAGATAATGCTGACTACTCCATTATTCATATTGCCACCCATGCTCAATTTGGGACAATTCCAGATGACACCTTTCTGGTGGCGGGAAATAATGATAAAATAGCCCTTAAAAGTCTTGAAAATACCTTAAGACTGCTTGAATCAGGCTCTAACTCTGTTGAACTTCTCACCTTAACCGCCTGTGAAACCGCAGAAGGAGACGAACGATCTGCGCTAGGATTAGCAGGAGTAGCGATACAAGCAGGGGTTCAAAGTGCGATTGCGTCTTTATGGCCAGTTTCTGATCAATCTACGTTACAATTAATCTTGGCTTTTTATGACAATTTAATTAATTCAGGGGTTAATAAAGCAGAAGCCTTAAGAGAGGCTCAAATCCAATTAATTCAAGCTCAAAGTAATCCAGATATTAATAATCAGTATAGTCATCCCGTTTATTGGTCTTCTTTTATCTTAATTGGAAATTGGTTATAAACATTAGACTTCCTGCGGAAGTCAGGCAATAGGAACTCATGCAACAGGCAACAGAAAGAAGAATAGATGGCTCTCCTCGACTTTGTGTGATAATCAGTGCTTATCATTCGTAGGAGTCTTCCTAGGCAAGGCTTTGAAGACTATATTTTTTTTGAAAAATTATCCCTATTCTTCTTCCTTCCACACAGAAACGAGAAGAGCCAATAGAATGCTTTCAGCATCAGGATTGATTACTTTTTGACTTGTGCAAGAGGTTCAATTTCCTTTTTTACTTTTGACTGGGTACAAGACATCCTTGAAGTCAACGACAGTTCAGTTTGTTACTAGAATCTAGTTCACAAAAATAGATTAGATCATTGTTTTGAGCAGGGGATTTTTTAACCTCAGTGGGTGTGGATAAATCAGACGGGACAGGGGTTACAGCCGTTGGTGCTAGTTCTGAAAGTACCATGGTTATTCATTCCTCGTAGTTCGATTTTTACTTTGATGATTAATCAATTCATCGAGGCCGATTAAAATTCTAGAAACTAGCAGAATGAGAGCCTCTTAATTAAGAAAATATCCTGTAGAGGCTGTTAAAAAGTTACTGTTTTCTTGTCAGTTAAATTTTGTTAAGATAATGCCCAAAAACTACAATTTATGGTAGGAAAAGAGGTAAGTCGAAACCGAGTTTGATTTTTGCTTACTCTAAATCAGAAAGGGCATTGGGCAAGATTAGCTAACTAGGGTTTGCTGAAAAAGTTGTTCGTGGGGGGCAGGGTGTAGGGTTTTAGCGATTTCGAGGGGGTCAATTACCTAATTTTCAGGGAAAAAGTACCTGAAGCCGATCACTCCCAGATATGGTACTTTTTGATTTCCAAACAGTCTAAAAGTCTTACCCAATAGACCTCGACCTAATATTATCTCAAGACCAAAAGTCTTTCTAGTTAAGGAATCTACCCGAATAAAAATTATTTTAATTGCCTCATATTTTTTCAGTGAAATTGAATTAGCAACGATAGATATACATTTCAGTTATCGAAC
>NZ_JAPZQM010000347.1:0-4290 GCF_027530565.1 Microcystis sp. LE19-10.1B
AAAATAGGCTTTTCGAGGGTAATTCTTGTTTTAATTCTCCATGTACGCAGTCTTTAAAAGCCTCTATTTCGTTCCAAGACACGATTAAGAGTGGCTTTTAGGCTAAGTATAATTACTTATCGCGTAAGTGAGATGCTCCCGATAGTTGAGCAACTATCTTGAGAATTACCAAAATTACCACCCTGGGTTGACATTGATGCTGAAATAGATTATCTTCATTGAGAACTCAGCGTCTGTATCGCTGGTGTAGAGTAAAAAAATTAAACTACAGGCAAAAACCAAATGTCTAAATTTCTTGATAACCTGACTTATCTGCTGAATATTGTTCTGCAAGACATAAAATTACGATTCAAACTTTATGCAACTAATCAAACACCTATTATAATCTATCAAATGGGCAAAGTTGGTTCTAGCTCGGTGATGAAATCCTTAGAAAAAAAAGCAATTTTGCCATTGTTTCATGTTCATTTTTTACTCAAAAATGCTGATAATAGAAGCTTTTACAATCCTAAGGTTTACGAAATTTTAAACTTAAAACTGGGCAGAGAAAAGCAAGTCAGACGTGGTGAGTTTTTATATAACAAGATAATCGTTCCGAAAAAACAGGTAAAAATTATTTCTTTAACTAGGGAACCAATAGGTAGAAATGTTGCAGCTTTTTTTCAGAACTTTGAAAGAGAAACAGGGAAAAAGTATGAACAATCCAATTTTACTCCCCAAGAGCTAAGGGATATATTTATCAATTTTTTCCCTCATTCGATTCCCCTAGACTGGTTCGATAATTACTTCAAGCCATTTTTAGGGATAGATGTTTATGAATATCCTTTTCCGAAAGAGCAGGGATATTTAAGAATTAACAAAGATAATGTGGATTTATTGATCCTCAAACTAGAAACCTCTGACAGTGTAAAGGAAAAAGCAATCGCCGAATTTCTGGGTTTAAAAGAATTTAAGTTAGTAAGGACGAACGTGGGAGAAGATAAAAATTATCGAGATACGTATAAAGAATTTAAGCAAAATCTCAAATTACCACTATCTTATGTAGAGGAGATGTGCAGTTCTAAATACTTTAATCATTTTTACACGGAGGAAGAAATCAGAAAAGTTTATTCACGATGGACTTAGTAGCATCTCTGGAGCAAAGAAAAAGATGAAGAAAACTCCCTTAAAACTGAAAGAACGTTTAATTCGAGATGCGACGGGTTCTCTTGGTTTAAGAGTTGCTTTCATGACCCTTAGTTTTCTGACCAGTATTATTCTAGCTCGCTGGCTCGGTAAAAATGGCTTTGGGGTTTATACTTATGCAATGACTTGGCCGGCTTTGCTGGGCATTCCTGCGACTCTAGGCTTTAATAACTTATTAGTCAGAGAAGTGGCTATCTATAGTAGTCAGTCAGCTTGGGGATTAATGCGTGGTCTATTACAATGGGCAAATGCAATTGTCTTCATAGTTTCTAGCCTAATGGCATTAGTTGCTATTGCTATTATTCTGAACTGGGGACAAGTCAGGGAGCCGGACTTATTACCATCTCTGTGTGTAGCGATGATTTCCTTACCAATTGTCTCTTTAACTAGCTTGAGACTAGCGACGATGACGGGTTTACACAGGGTGGTTTTAGGGCAAATGCCAGAAAATCTACTAGCTCCCTTAGTTTTTATTATCCTGACGATTTCTAGCTACTGGTTTCTTAGAAATCAAGAAAATATCACTGTCTGGGTGATGGGCTTAAAATTGATATCTCTTGGCATTACTTTTGTCGTTGGTGTGGTACTATTAGCCAGAGTGCTTCCCCAAGAGGTTAAACAGGCTAAACCTGAATACAAAATTCTGACTTGGCTCAAGGACGGCTTACCGTTTATTTTGCTAGGAGGACTAGCGGTGATTAACTCTCGTATCGATATATTGATGCTCGGTGCCTTCAAGGGTGCGGGTGCGGTGGGAGTTTACGCAGTAGTCAGTCGAGTCACTTCTCTGATTATTTTTGGCCTAGGAATCTTGAATAATGTCCTTTCGCCAACTTTTGCTACACTGTATGCAGAGGGAAAGCGGGAACAACTGCAAAGGCTGGTTACTCATAGCACTCGTTTAATCAGCTTGTTTGCTCTAGTCATGACTTTGGGGTTGATTGCATTGAGATACTCGATTTTACAGCTTTTTGGTGCTGAGTTTATACAGGGACAAACAGCTTTGATAATTTTGAGTATTGGCTATCTGGTTAACGCTCTGACTGGTTCCGTGGGTCTATTGCTAAATATGACCCGCCATGCTAAATTTAGTGCAGCAACTGTGGTATTTGCCGCTTTGTTAAATGTCTGTCTTAATTGGCTACTAATACCGAAGTGGGGGGTGAATGGTGCAGCCACTGCCACCGCAATCTCGATGATTGTAGGTAATATTATCAGTGCTATCTGGGTACGCCAAAAATTGGGCATCAAATCTACGGCAATTTGATTAGATTATCCATACAAAACTTAACATTTTTGTTGTTTTTGTATTCGCAATTATTAGGACTGCTAAAATGAGTTTAGTTATAGCAAAAAAAAATCAATTTATTACTCAGCTATTGTCAACGCTTAGTTTCTATGTAACTTTGTTTCTAATATTAATAAACGATTATTTAAATGCAGGCATCGACGTAGAAAAAAAAATAAGTGTATTTCAAGGTATTTCTTTATTAACTCTTGCTTTTAGTGTAGTATTTGCCTTTGTATTAGACTCAGAATTTCGCAAAATTTTGTTGGGGAAAATAGGTGTTTTTTATTCTTTATCTCTCTTGCTATATACTTTCATGGGTTGGTATATTTTTCATAACGAATTTGAATTTATTAGATCAGATATTCAAGCTTTCTCTGGCTTGTTCATAGGGTTGGCTATTTTTCGTCTAATTGTTAAGTCCTATTATCCTAAATTACAACTACTTGCCTTTATAATATTGCCTACTTTTGTACTGTTTCATTCTACCACACAAACCATAATTGCAAGAAAATTAAATGTTGCGGGAATTGAAGAAAGAGTAGTTACCTTTCTAGATGCACGCTATTCATCACTACTGGAAATTCCCAGCAGTATTGCTCTGGCTATTTTAAGTAGAATAAGCTTCATCTGGGCAATACCAATTTGGGGAGCAATTTTTTGCCGTGCTTACCTATTGGGATTCTTAAACGCTAAGAGAACTATTTTACTATCTATATTGGTTTTAGTTGTTTTATCATTGATGATTTTATCCTACAAAGCATCTAATGGAGTGTTGAATAATAGTTCTTCTATTTTGAATTCAAGGAATTTTAAAATGTTATTAATAGCACTGCTGATATTAGTTATTTTTATCTTTTTCAACGATTTCAACATAGCAGAAATATTTGAAGATACATTATTATATGAGAGGTTTTATCAGATACAGTCTGGAGATAGATCATCAGAGTTGCGAATCGAAGAAGTTATTTCTGGGATACAAAGTCTTCAAGATATAGAATTTCTAGTTGGTAGGGGTATTGGGGCTAATTACTGGACTCCTGTAAGGAATGAAATGACCAATCACTTTCACATTGGCATCTTTAATTTTTTACTTCAAGGTGGTTTGATATTATTCAGCCTTGTATCGTATTTTCTTTTCGTATATTTTCCCTACTTATTTATTAAAGCTGCATTAAAACCAATGAGTTTTGATCCAAAAAAGAGAACGGCACTGCTATCTGTACTGCCGGGCTTATTTGCTTGGACCGTTGTTTTTTTGACAACTGGACACGCTTACCCCCAATTTTATATTGGATTGGGGTTTGGAATAGGCGCTTACTTGCAGATAAAAAAATATGGTCTTACCTTATAAAAATCTCACAACGATGACAAGATAATTTACTTATTCATGATAAAATTATAAATGGCTAGACCAACACATTTAATGTATGAAAATAAATAGCAATTATATGAACAATATTAGTGGGTTTTTCTTGAGAGGACAAAAAGTTTTAAATTTGCCGAGAAATTTATACCAAAAAATGTACTACAATCGCTCACTACCTAAAAATCATGTAGTGGAAGATGTATTCTTAGTATCCTATCCCAAATCGGGAAACACTTGGTTGAGATTTCTGATAGCAAATGCTCTCAAAGTCCATTATAATGTTGAGCAAGATGTTAACTTCTTTAATATTTTAGGCTCTTCGGTTTGTGTTATGCAATGGACGGGGGTTATAAGGGATGGAACCCTTATATAGAAAGGCATTTAGCGATTTTTGTCAATTGTTTTTGCTCTAGAGCGAACTAATCAATTAAGTCTCTTGCCAGATAAG
>NZ_JAPZQM010000139.1:0-2074 GCF_027530565.1 Microcystis sp. LE19-10.1B
CCCTAGATGTTAAGTCTGATTGCCCAGTCATTCTCAACAAGCACTGTTTATTGAGAATGACCGGGGGAACCCTGAAATTTTCGGCTTAGTTGGTGGCAGCTTGCCGCCAACTCACTCCTCTAGATAAGTATTTTGACTCAGGCATCTTCCTCTTTTGAGACGTTGTGACACTTAGGGTGCGGAATGTGGGTTGGAATTTGAGCGAGGCTGGGCAAAGTTGCCACCAACAGGGCTATACCGCTTAATACGATAGTCTTGACAGAACGTAGATTCATAATTTTTTCCTGAAATTGGGAAGCCGTGTTTACTTGCTAATTTCAGAATATTCGGAGTCTAAGGGTGATGTCAGTCCCAAAATAAGTGGAAATTGACGATTTCAATCGTTTCTACTTTCAGTAATAAAATGGAGGAACGTGGAAATTTATAGGAGTTTTCATAAGAATGAGTTATGGGCAAGGAGCTTAAACTCTTTGTTGGGAAAACTTGTCGATACCTCAGTAACGTGAAAAGTGTTATATAGCGTTTCCCAATCTCATGAGGTACACCAAAATCTTAACTCCTGACTCCTGACTCCTCAAAACCTAAGACTCTGTACCTCACAACTATGGGAATTGCTATAGTTTTAGCCAATTAAGTTAAAGAAAGCGATCGATTTTCTTCTAATTGGTGATTCTAGCGACCGAGGAGAGAATGACGGGTTCTCAAAAATCCTCGAAAATCGGGGCTAGGGTCGAGCCAGACATTCCCGAATCTTCCTCTGTATCCTCTCGATCGATTAACCGTTTCAGGGTTTCGATTTCCCCGTTGAGACTGACAACCGTCGCCGTCACCTCCTCGATTACCGTTCTCATTTTTTGTTCAACGATTCGTTTAACGAGTTGTTCAACATTGTTCTCTTGATCATTAGACCTCTTGCAAAAGTCTTAAGTCGATCCTTGTACAGCAACATTTTTGAAGATTATCAACTACTAATAAATAATTAACTGAAAGTCCCTCCTATTATTGTTTCTATCGTTTGTTTTCGGATTTATGCAAGAGGTCTGTTGTTAACTGGTCACTGTTGACTGTTAACTGTTCCGCGATCGCCAGACTTGACCATGAGAGTAATTTCAGCAGACAAACTACCGTCAGGATTCGAGAATGATTCTTCATGGCTTGGGCGGAATGAAATCTTTCAACTACCGATTCTTACTATAAAGCAGAACTGGAAGTTTATCCCTTAATAAACTCCACATTATTTTCCATCTGTTCAATTGTTTTGACAGAAATTAATTCCAGAATTTGGCGTAATTGTTCCCCAATAGAGTAACGTTGTTGAGGGGCGAGTATTATTCCTTGATGAGATTTACCTTCAGTTAAATACTGAGTGTGTAAGCGGTAAAAATCGCCCCGATTGAAAGTGTATAACACCCTTCCTTGACCAGTAGCATAGTCTAATTGTTCTGAATCGGAGCGTCCCAACATTCCTGCTTCTGTAGCCGTTATTACATCGACTCCTCTAGCTCTTAAAGCCGCTACAAGGCTCTGATCCATCGAGTCTTCATCCAAATATAATGCCAGCATGACTATTTATTTAACTTAGATTGAAGCCACTCCCGTTCAAACTGTTTCACCTCAGCTTCTTCTTGCGCTAAATCAGTTTCAATTTCTTCGCTGTTGGCATGATAGTAAGTTAGAGCCGCATAAACTTTGGCTAAATCTAAATGGGGATGTCCCATCCGGTTTAAAATTTCTTCAGGAGTCAGCCCTAATTTATACCAAGAAGCAAGGCGGCGCACTGTCACTCCTGTCCCAGCAATTGTTGGTCTTCCTCCTCGAATTTTAGGAGAACTATCAATCAAAGTGCCAATTTCAATTGTCGTCGTATTCATGATCTAAATTATTAAGTATTTTAGCCTTTTTATTGTATCACAAATTTATTCAAATCGACCCAATTTGGCTCTTCGGTTTGTGTTATGCAATGGACGGGGGTTATAAGGGATGGAACCCTTATAGAGAAAGGCATTTAGCGATTTTTGTCAATTGTTTTTGCTCTAGAGCGAACTAATCAATTAAGTCTCTTGCCAGATAAGGA
>NZ_JAPZQM010000675.1:0-8556 GCF_027530565.1 Microcystis sp. LE19-10.1B
GATAAATTCTCTCTAGCATTTTCTGGCTCTCGGGGTTTAGGTCTCTAATCAATCTCATTGTATTTTCCTGCTGCTTCGTTTTTTTATGTATTATACTTCTTAATTTTTTATTTGGGTAATTAATTTTGCATGACTACTTACTAGCATTACCCGTGCCAGAGGTAGCAGCATATTTAACATTACTGATATTTTGGGTGATAATTTGTTGTCCACCGGGTTGTTCTTGGAGCTTGTCTAGTAAATCTTGGGCTAATTTAGTGATTTCATTATCTTTATCAACCCCCGCTTCGACAATTTTATCTTTTAACAAACCTTCAGCTTTCTTGATATCCTCTGGTTTTGCCTCTACCATTGCCTGTGCTAAAGCATCATTAGCAAACTTACGCTTAATCAAGGTTTTCAAACCTTGATATGTATCTTTAACACCTTTTTCCGCCGTATCTTTAGCCGCAGCAACCGCACCGGCAGTCAAGGCGGCGATAATCAGAGAAACTGGTTCCATTGTTTGATACTCCCAATACAATATTGCTAACTCAATTTTAGATCAAAACAATTTTTAATAGTAAGCCAAATCGCAATCAGCTAGAGAACTGGAATTTCACGGCCAAGGCACTAAACCTTAAAATTATTACTATGTAGGATTTGCTGAATAAATGTGAAATGTAGGCAAGGTAGGGGCTTTCTGGCTTTTCTCTGGAAACAGGTGCAAGATTTTGAGAGAATCGTGCTTCAAAACCTTGCGTCTTCATCGGCCCGCGTCCTGTAGGGGCGAAGCATTCGGGCAATAACCTATCGATGAAACCGTAGATTTTCTATCCGAATGCTTCGCCCGTACTTTTTGCCGCAAACCCTATATAAGAATCGTAGCCGAAAAAGCCAAACTACGGTTTTCCCAGTGGATGGGGTTTATCAGTTATCAGATTTGAGTTTTCAATTCACTGTTTACTGAACAATGAAAAAAACTCCCTGATTATCGCCGATGATACCAACGGGTAAATAATTTTTCTAACTCCACCCAAACGAATAATAAGGTACTAAATCCCAAACAGATTAATAATTCTTCTTTAGTTAAAAATTGAGTGCCGAAAAAATCCCGCAGGGCAGGAACATAGATTAACATCAGTTGAAAAATTGTCGTCAGGGTTACTGCTACCCAGAGATAGGGATTAGTCAAAGGATTCATTTCTATGGTAAGATGATCGCTCGATCGCACGGAAATGGCATGACCCATTTGAGCTAAACAGAGAGTAGTAAAAACCATAGTTTTCCATGAACCAGTATTACCAAAAAGTGGATCCAAGCGCACAGCGATCAACATTTGAGTGATATTAATAATCGAAAAAATAATCCCAATTCTCACGATATAACTGCCCAAACCGCGAGCAAAAATACTTTCTTGGGGACTAAAAGGAGGGCGACGCATAATATTAGGAGAAGCGGGTTCCACTGCCAAAGCTAAAGCAGGTAAACCATCAGTAACTAAATTCATCCAGAGAATTTGTAGGGGAGTTAGGGGAGTAACTAAACCCAAAAGAGGCGAAGCAGCGATAGTAATCACTTCCCCGATATTACTGCCGAGAATATATTTAATAAAACTGCGAATATTGTTATAAACCACTCGCCCTTCTTCCGTGGCGGCGACGATGGTGGCAAAATTATCATCAAGGAGAATCATATCACTAGCCTCTTTGGTGACATCGGTGCCAGCGATTCCCATGGCAATACCTATATCTGCTTGTTTCAAGGCCGGAGCATCATTCACCCCATCTCCGGTCATAGCAACAAATTTACCCTTTTTTTGCAAGGCGCGGACAATAGTTAATTTATGTTCGGGGGAGACACGGGCATAGATGTTAGTTTTGTCAATGATGTTTTCTAGCTGAATTGGTGATAATTTATCTAATTCTCGCCCTGAGATGACTAAAGCTCCCGCTTGGGCAATACCAAGACTTTTAGCCACCGCTAGAGCGGTTAATTGATGATCACCGGTGATCATGATTGGACGGATTCCCGCTTCTCGACACCTAGCCACGGCGATTTGTACCTCCGGTCGCGCTGCGTCGATCATACCGACCATTCCTAACCAAATTAGGGCATCTTCGCTGATTTCAGTTGATTCTGGCGGATAAATCAGGTTTTTGTAGGCTAATCCTAAGACTCGTAAACCCCTGTTAGCCATAGCATTGTTAGCGACTAAGACTTTTTCTTTTTCCCTATCCCCAAAAGGAAGACTTTCTAATCCCGATTGGTAGGAGAGACATTGTTCAAGGATTAATTCCGGGGAACCTTTGGTAAATAGTACGGGATTGACTCCTTGACAAATGACCGACATTCGCTTTCTTTGAGAAGAAAAGGGGATTTCAGCGATTCTAGGGAACTCTTGCTTGGTTAGGGATAAATTTAAGCCCGCTTTCGCCCCTAAAACTAATAAGGCTCCTTCCGTGGGATCGCCTAAAATGCTATCGTGACCGTTATCGAGGTTTAAACTGGCATCGTTGCAGAGGATACTGGCAATTAAAAGATGATGTAATTCTAGATCGGTTTTGGGATCGATCGCCCGTTGCTTGGAGTCTAAAAATTGTCCTTTTGGGCTATATCCTTCCCCAGTAACTAAAAAACTGCGATTAACTGTCTCTATCTCCCGCACGGTCATTTTATTTTCCGTTAGCGTCCCGGTTTTGTCGGAACAGATCACATTAACGGAACCAAGGGTTTCTACTGCCGGCAGTTTACGAATCAAGGCCTGACGTTTGACCATGCGTTGGGTACCTAGGGCGAGCGTTAGGGTGATAACTGCGGGTAATCCTTCGGGAACGACGGCTACTGCCATACTAAGGGAAACTTCCACTAATTCCTCTAGGGCCGACCAACCGGCATTGATCAGGCCGATGGTAATAGTTAGGGCCACTAGAATGAGAGAACCAGCAACAAGGACATTACCCAAGTGAGTCATTCTTTTTTGGAGAGGAGTGGGTTCATTGCCGACTGTTGCTAACATTTGAGCGATTTTGCCTAATTCCGTTGTCATCCCCGTATTGGTAACGATGACCTTGGCCCGGCCTTGCAGTACCTCTGTTCCGGTAAAGACAAAATTTAAGCGATCGCCGAGGGGAGTATCTCTGTCTAAGGGGTCAATGGAGGCGGATTTATTAACACTATTTGCCTCTCCTGTCAAGGCCGATTCGCGAATTTGCAGGTTAAAAGCTTCGATAATTTGGCCGTCGGCACTGATTTGGGTTCCCGCTTCAATCAGCATGATGTCCCCGGGGACGAGATTAACCGCGTCTATTTCTCTGCGTTGACCCTCGCGAATAACATTAACTTGGGGAGAGGAAAGTTTTTTTAAAGCGGCCAGAGCTTTTTCGGCGCGACTTTCTTGCAGATAGCCGAGGATGCCATTGAGGATGACAATTGTTAAAATAGCGATCGTATCTTTGAAGGGAACACCAATTTTAGCCAGATGACCGCGCTGTAATGCTAGTAAATCTAGTCCCCCAGAAATTATGGCCACGGCAATTAAGAGCAGGAGCATAATATTGGTAAACTGATCTAGGAGAATTTGCCAATTACTGCGCCCTGGACGTTCTTGTAGTTCATTTTTGCCATAATATTTAATTTTTTGGGCGATTTGCTCCCTATTGAGGCCATTAACAGCCGAACTACCGAGGATAGATAGGGTGGTTTCCACCGGATAGGTATGCCAAGGTTGTTGCAAGTTAAGGCTAGAATGGGCAGAATAGTCGGCATTAGCGGCCATGGCAAGTGAAGATAGTTGATCTAAATAGATCTTAGCCCTTTCTTTCCCCGGTAACAGGAAAAAACAAATGTTTAAACTGGCTCTTCCTGCTCATAGACAGTCTTAACGAGTAATGTAGATAAGTAGCTGGTTATAATTAAATTGAAGATAGATCCACCCTTAATCCCCCCTTGATAAGGGGGGTGTCTGAAAGTTTTTAACATCTACCTACTTAGTCAACAGCTTAGTAGGGCAAAGTAAACCAAAATTGTGAACCTTTTTCGTCATTATTCATAATGCCAATTTCGCCCCCGTGAGCATGGATAATTTGACGACATAGATATAAACCTAGTCCTAAACTAATCTGATGATTATTATTGCCTCGTTGATAGCGATCAAATAATTTTTTTCTCTGGGTTTCGCTAATTCCCACCCCATTATCGGCAATACTACACCGGAGATAATTGCCCTCTAGTCTAGCGGATAAAGTGATAATTATCCCCTGGGGATTGTGTTTAAGGGCATTGGCTAATAAATTCTCAAAAACTCGCCAGAGATGGTGAGCATCGGCATTAACTAAGGGTAAATCGGGGGGAAAATTATTAATTAAAGTTGCTTGATTTTCCTTTAATCTTAACTCCCATTCCTGACTGATCTGTTGACCAATTTCGTAGAGAGATAAAGGCTTTAGTTCTAGGGAAACTCCCCAAAGATCATTTTGTCGGGTTTCGACGAGAGAATCAATTAAAGTTAATTGTCGATCGCAACTGTTGGCCATCTGTTGTAAAATCTTCTGGGATACTTCTTTAGTTTCTCCCTGAGAATTTTTAATTAAATTATTTAAGATCATTGACATCCCGATCACGGGATTGCGGAGATCGTGAGAGACGGCATGAAGATAAATTTCTAAAGTTTCCTCAGTTTTTTGACGTTCTTTAATTTCGTTTTGGAGTTGTTTTTTTTGACGGCAAATAGTTAATTGATTTTCGATGCGGGCCATCACTTCTTCCCCTTGAAAAGGTTTAGAAATGTAATCGACACCTCCCACTTGAAAAGCTTTGACTTTATCTAAGACATCATCAAGAGCGCTGATAAAAATCACGGGAATTTCTCTGGTTTTTTCATCAGCTTTTAACTGTTCACAAACTTGATAACCATTGAGATCGGGCATATTAATATCGAGGAGGATCAGATCGGGAATTAGCGATCGCACTGTATTCAGGGCCATCTGTCCATTAATCGCTTTGCGTACCTGATAGCCCTTCTCGGTGAGCATAATCGACAATAGCCGCACATTATTGGGCAAATCATCGACAATTAAGACACTAGGGCGCAGTGTGAGTTGAGTCATGCCGGTTATCTTATAACTCAAACTATTTAAATAGGGTTTGCTGAATAATGGTAAAACCCTTTTAAAATAAGGCTTTTGACCTGTTAAAATCCGATGTTCATGCTGCGAAAATCGGATTGGGACCTTCAAAAACCTTGCATTATCCTTCTTGTAGTACAAAAATGGTACGAAAAGAGAGGGCAACAAAGCCTGAAACGACCGACGACCGGCTACTGACGACCGACTCCTAACCCCACCAACAAACTTTTTCAGCAAACCCTAAATAAAGTGTATAAAAAAAACAGGGGCTTGCCGAAAAAGTTTTTCCTGGGGGCAGCGTGTCGGGTGGGACAAGCGAGAAAGTCTCGTTACTCTACAGCGAGCGACTAGGGATTGTTGCCCATAAAAAAAGCACGGAACCCCACAGCAATCAAGGAACCACTCAAAAGAGTTATTAATGTCCAAATTTGGTTACTTTGGGTTCCTTCCACCTTGATCAGTCGATTATCCATACTATCGACTTTCTCTGTTAAAGTTGCTAGTCCTATCTTGACATCGGTGACATTTTTCTGTAGGGTTTCTAGCTTTTGCTCGACATTTTTCTGTAAAGTTTCTAGCTTTTGATCAAACCTTTTTTCGAGATTATCTAGCTTTTGCTCGAAACTTTTTTCGAGATTGTCTAGCTTTTGATCAAACCTTTTTTCGAGATTGTCTAGCTTTTGCTCAACATCTTTCTGGAAGGTGTCTAGCTTTCGATCAACACCTTTAATACTATCTTTAATTTCCTTAAGGACAGATTCCAGGGAATAGGTAACGGTTTCTGCTGTCATTGCGGTTAACTCCTATCAGTCGAGAGATAATGTAATTATCGATAAAAATCCTCTTAATTCTCCACTTGATTTTTTTGGGAAAATCTCGCATCATCTTCCAATTTGTCGCTGATTTCCGGCAGTTTTAGCAATATTCCAGCGAATAACCAATAGTAAACAGAAACAGGCTCGACGGAGAGAGGATAATAGTAGGGGTTATAGCTAATAAAAAGTATAAAAATCCAGATACAGAGACCCCAATGCTTTAAAGCAGCATTTTTTACTTTTAAATAGGCTTTAAAGGTGAGAATACAGAGAATTGTCACCAGTGCCATAAAAGCGATAAAACCGATGATACCGATTTCGTGGACGAGTTTAGCGTAGTAGGTTTCAATTAGTCTTATCCCTTCTTCTCCCGCTACATGAAGAGCGCCACTGCTGGCTCTGCCTAAACCAAAACCAAAAAGCTGTACATATCTGAAGCTCAACTGCATTTGATTGCCTACAAAGTCAATGGGAGACGAATATAGCCAGCGACCGATAAAATTTAGCCCTCTTTCCTGAATAAAGGGAATTAACGTCACCGCGAGCAGGGAAATCAGTCCCAAGATTCCCAATTTTAATGGTAACTTTCGTTTACTTTTGCTAGTAACAATAAAAAGAACCAAGTAAAACAAAGGTACTAGCAAAAAAGGTAATCTTTGTCCAGAAACCAGAGTCGCAAGCAAGACTAAAACCATGGCCACCCAACCAGCGACGCGCCATCTTTTTTGCGGATCACTAAAACTGGCCGCGTAACTGATGACGCTACTAGATACTAAAAACCAACCCCATTGCCAAGGATCGGAAAATGTGCCGGGGAGACGAATTAAGCCTCGATCGGGATTATACAACAATGAACCGCCGACAAAACATTGAGCTTTCAAGGTGGCTTTTTCGGTAATATCCGGATAAAATTGGCTGTCAGATTTCGGGACACGGACTTCGAGTTGATTGAGGAATTCATTGTCAGGACAGATACCTTGGACGAGTAAGAAGTATTGAATTAGAGCTAAACCGCAACAGACTAAGATCATCACGATTAAAACTCGGTTAACCATGAATAAATCTCGTTTTTGCTCGATTAAATAGTACCCACAGAGAACTAGGGGAATATAACTGAGGAGGATTTTTAATCCCACAATTCCCACAGCAATTGCTCCTTGGGGCAGATTGACAAAAAGAAAAGTTATCAAGCTGCTGGCAAGTAAAATCAAAGCTGTGATGAGAAAAGGCTTGATTTTGGGGCGTAATTGTTTAAAAGTTTTTGTTTTAATTAAAATTGCCGCTAAAGCGGCGAAATAAAAGGCATCCTTGGCGATTTTGTAGAGAGCATAGGAGGGCTCTATGCCAATAAAGTTGCCCACTACCTGAAAAACTCTCACCACAGACAAAGCGAAGGTATTACTCAGGGGAAGATAGATGATTAGGGCTAATAATCCCAGACGGGGATGGATAAAAGAAGCGACCATGGCGGGAACTGCCCAAATTCCTAACAAGGCCGCTTTTTTGCCAAATAGAATCCCTAAAACTAGACTGATTATTGTAGTGGCGATCACTAATATAATTAGCAACAGGGGATTAATCTCTTTCATACCGTGCGGGTTGAACAGGTTTAGCAGAAAGTGTACCGGATTTTTGCCGAGATTCTCATTCTCAATGGCGGAGGTGGGGAGCTTTTCAGTGATCAGTAAACAGTGAACAGTAAACAGTAATCAAGTGAGGTTCTTTTTGTTTGTGTTAGGCAATAGACGGGGTTATAAGAGATGAAACCCTTATATAGAAAGACATTTGGCGATTTTTGTCAATTGTTTTCCATCTAGAACGAACTAATCAATTAAGTCTCTTGCCAGATAAGGATGTAGTCTATTTATGCCACCCGATCAAACCATACCAAGTAACGAAGAACCATCAGTGAACTGAAAACTCACATCTGATACTGATCAAAGTTTCCTCTTGCTTCTTACCTCTTGCTATACTTATGTAAAATTTTATTTATCTCGATCTTGACTCCGTGGCCGAAAATCTTTCTTTTCAAGACCTTTATCAAGCTGGAATCAGTGCTTTTGAGCGTGGACAATATCGTCTTAGTGTCCAGCAATTAAATGCGGCTTTAGCCTTAATTTCCTTAGGCTCCCGAGAAGGGGGTGAGATTCAAATTTGGTTAATTTCTGCCCATCAAGGGTTAGGAGAGGGGGAGAAAGCTAGTGAAATCTGTAGGCAACTTATTACCCATCCTATCTATCAAATTCGCGAACAGGCCAAGCGTCTGCTTTATATTATCGAAGCTCCCCGTCTCAAACGCCCAGATGAGTGGATGACGAAGATTCCCGATTTAGAGAAACTTCCCGATAGTACACCGCAATTTAAAAAGGGGACAAATAAACAGAAAAAAGAAGAATCCCCCGCACCCATGCAGTTAGAGCAGCATAAAAATACTGTTTTTAGCGGACTGGCGATCGCTATTGTTCTATTGATGCTCTGGTTTTTTGCTAAAAATAGCCAGCAATTCCAAATTCAGAATGTAGCAAGGAATACAGAATACAAAACGCTTTTGCCCTGTAGCTCCCCATCCAAAATCAAGAAGAATTAACGCGAGTAACAGGGATGGCCTCATCGAGCATAAAGTCTAAAAGGTGGTG
>NZ_JAPZQM010000520.1:0-9752 GCF_027530565.1 Microcystis sp. LE19-10.1B
ACTCAGACATTTAGATTTCTATTGGTTTTGAGAGGAGCAGCGATCGCAATTGCCGACAAAAAAGGGTGAACCCTGTCCACCCTCCCACAATTATTCACAAAAAAAGCTTAATAGCGTTTTTTTCTGTCACCACCACCACCATTGAAGGGCGCGCGCTCTTCACGCTCGCGGGCCTCGTTAACTTTAATTGATCGCCCCATCCAGTCAGCACCATCTAGTGCCTCAATTGCGGCGGCTTCCTGGGCTTTACTTTCCATTTCCACGAAGGCGAAACCGCGTTTGCGCTGTGTCTCTTTGTCCAAGGGAATATGAACCCTCTTAACCTTGCCGTACTCTGCAAAGACATCGACCAGATCTTCTTGGGAAATCTCGTAAGAGAGATTACCAACAAAAATAGACATAATACTTGAATCCTCGAACAATACTCGAAACGGTGTGGAGACACAAAATTCAGGGAGAAGCCGAACAATACTAAAGTAAAAGACTTACCGAATTAATACTGAAAACGAACTTGAACACTAATCTTGACTCTCCCCCTGATCATAACACAGAAAGATTGGAGTTAATGTTAACTTTTATTCTCCAGGGAAAGAGACCGTTTTGGCTATCGGTGGCTACTCCCTCAACCGCCAGCTTTTTTTTCCCGACGAAATAACCAAATCATCAGGGCCACCACACCGATTTGTAGGGCAAAATTGGGTAAGGCGGTGGCTACGTCCCTGGCTGCCGCTAATTGGGCCAGAAACACCACCGCACCGATAAAACCAGAGGCCCCTAGACCGAGATAGATAAACTGCCGCAGACCTCGGTAGGGATTGGCCGCTTCCTCTTTCAAGCGCGCGTATTTTTGGGGATCAAGTCGAGGGGATTTGCTCATAAAAAAATTTTTCTAGCTCTGTATCTATTGTCCGTGATATAATCGGGAACTGGCAATGTGCCGATGTAGCTCAGTGGTAGAGTAGTTGATTCGTAATCAATTGGTCGTGGGTTCAAATCCCATCATCGGCTTGGGGTTTTACCTCCCGGAAGTTGACTAAGAAATACTGGTACAGTGGTTAAATGCCTTGGTTTTGTGGCGGCTATGGCAAAACCCCCTAATGCCTTTGCTGGGGATTTGCGGCTCTCTTGGGTTTGGTGGGTAAAATCTATTCTCAGATACATTCCCACTGGCGAGCGAATGGAACGAACCACAAAGACACAAAGCACACAAAGATTGATCGGTCTTATATAAGTTAAACTTATCACACCAAGAGTAAGAGAGCCGATTTACTTCAATAAGCCATTTTAGCAGCCAACAAGAGGTAAAAGAGTTAATTCCTCTAACCGATCGCTCCCTATTTTGGGCGAAATCTTTGGGAAAAAATCAGCTAGTTACTAAAGAAAAGGTTGAATGATTTTTGCGATCGCTTGACGTTGGCAATCGTCATATCCCCAGCGTTCTAGAAAGGCTTGATATTCTCCTTGTCCTGTGTTTAAACTGGTGGCTAATTGTTGTAATTTTTCCCCCAAGGACTGCGATAATAACTGCTTAATTAGTTGACCAGTTTTTTCTTGGACTTTCTCAGAACCTTGGGCGTTTTCTTCGTCTCCTTGACTGCGATGATAGATGACCATTGCCGTGGACATAGCCAGATTTTTGACTAATAATTCATTCACCAATATCGGGGAAGTTTTTAAAGCAGTGATTACTTCTAAACTAGGATGTTCCGTATAGGGTAAATCGCTGGTTAAATAAGTAACAAAAAATCCTCTAGCTCCATTTTCTGTGGAGACTAACTCAGTAATTTTCTGAGTTATTGTATCGGTATCTAAAAACTCAATTTGACTTAGTAAATCTTGAGTTTGTTGGATGGCATTTTCAAAAGTTATACTCATATCCATACCTAGCCTTCTGTGAAGTTTAAGAGAAAAATACTAAGCATCTAAAGCATTTAACCAATTAGTTAAATCCTCCACTGTTGAAAAATCCAATAAAGCTTCCCCCACTCGTTCTAGATCATCAATATTCAAGGGCATAATCCGACTCTCTATATCCACATCAATAGCTCCTAACTTACGTTTAATCAGACGAATAATTAGATTTCTTTCTCTTGCTAAACCCTGTTCTAAACCCCGTTCTAAACCCCGTTCTAAACCCTGTTCTAAACCCTGTTCTAAACCGCGGCGCATCCAACTGGTTGTAATCTGCATAACTCCCTCCTGTTCGGGTTGAATAAATGTGCTAATCTCCTGTTGAAATTCTATCTCCTCGGACGAGTTGAGATTGAGATAGGTATCGACAAAGCCTGAAATCAATTGCATTCTAGCGGCATCTAATCTTAATGTTACCAATAATCTTAGACATTGTGCCTTAACTTTTGCTCTATCCCGAGGGGCAATTTTCATCTTAGCCATCAAAGCGGCGGCGACGGGATTAGGTTGATTAATAAAATCTCGCCAATTCAAGCGATTTAACTGGACAACTTGATAGTTAAATTCTAACACTTTTAAGTCAGGAAACTCAATTTTATATTGACGAATTGCTTCTTTTTGTGGACGATCATAGGAGAATATGACAATGGGATAAACTGGTAAGGCAAATTTTTGATGCAGACGAGCGAAATAAGTAAACATTCGCCGATTAAATTCCGGTTGAGAGCTAGACTGTGCTTCTAGATGAATTAAGAAAAATGATGATTGTCCTCGAAATTGAACTTGGGCGACTAAATCACTTTCATACTTTTCTCCTTCCGTGACATCGGTAAAGACTTCTTTGTCTAAAAATGTGATCTGATTAGGCTCTAAATAATTGATAATCTCAGGAAAAAACAACTGAATAAATTCAACAAAAAAAGTCGCAATTAATTCCTTAAATAAACGATCATGGTCAATAACATTATTCATACATAATAATTGCAAACGGGGAATCTTTCAGCTTATCTTCATATTCTAGTAATTATAAGGGTTTTACCCAATGATTAGCACTAGGAGGCCAAGAAATTAAATCCTCGATATTACCTTCCATAGTAGCACAAATTTGAGCGAGGGGTAATAGCAAATCCTGTTATCATACTAAATCCGTTGAGTATAGGCTACTTATTAGGACAGGCAAAAGGCAAAAGGCAAGAGGCAACAGGAGGAATAAATAATCAGTCTTTAATAACCGGATTTAGTATCATAAGAAGAGTAAGGACGAGGAGATAAAATGCCCAAAAAAGCCTACTTAGCCGCACATCCAAGTTCAGAGCAAATGAAAGATAGATATAAAGCAAGTCAAGATTCGGTGGCAACAAGAAGATGGCACTGGTTAGGTAAAATATCTTGAGGATGGACAATCAAAAATGCGGCAGTAGCTGTGGGATGAGATTATCAATATAGTTTTAAAATTCTCAAAAGCTCTAATGAATTAGGAGAAGAAGGAGTTAAAATCTCAAGAAAAAGAGGGTTCTTCGTTACTTGGTATGGTTCGATCAGGGGGCAAAAATCGGCTAAATCCTTATCTGGCAAAAGACTTAATTGATTAGCTCGTTCTAGATTGAAAACAATTGGCAAAAATCGAAGCAATGTCTTTCTATATAAGGGTTTCACCCCTTATAACTCCCGTCCATTGCATAACACAAACCGAAGAACCCAAATTATCAAAAGCTTTAACGAATTAGGAAAAGAAGGAGTTAAAATCTCAAGAAAAAGAGTCAGGAACATCCGAGAGGAAAAGAACCTTTGTTGAAGGAAGAACAATTCCAAAAAATAAAATTGAATAAATTCAGGGAAATTTACGGTAATTTTGCCGGTTAAATCAATTCCCTGCTATCTCCATCCCAAATTACTGCTAGTACAAAAAGTCGATCAACTTTTAAATTATCGATTGAGAATAGAAATAATTCGATGATTTTGAGTAGTTGTTTCCTGAATTATAGGACGCAGTTGTTGCACCAGTTCCCTAGAGCGTCTTATTCTTGCTTCCGGTAATAAATGCTCATGGGTATCGGCAAATAAACTAGAATCTGTTTGCAGATTAAGAGTTTTTGGATTGTAGATTAAAGGCACTATATTAGACAATTCTTCAATAGTTTTTTTAACATTTTTGACGGTAGTTTCATCGGTCTTAGCATAAACCCAAGAGAGAGAAACTACTAAATCAGCACCTTTAGCTTTTAACTCCTCTTGAAATTGAGCGATGCGTTTGAGGGAGTGTTGCGAAACAGGTCGATCAAATGTTCTAGTCCACCATTTACCTGTACGATGTTTGACTACGGTAGGATCTCCTTTTTCTGTGATTGGATCTGATAAATAACCCCTAGCTTTTCCTGTTTGTATAACATCAACGGCAGTTTTTACTATAGCGCGTAAACTAGGAACTCCCATTAACCAAGTCTCGGAAACTAATTGTTCTAAGGGTATATTTCCTAAACCCGGTTTTCCAATGGCAACACTAAAGGGAACCGAACCAAATAAACCATCACCATAACCAATACCATCATCATCCAGTAACATCAAATATTCAGGAATGAGAACCACTATATCCCCCGGACGTACCTGTTCTAAAATAATTGGGCAAATGACATTTAATCCCAAATCTCCCTGTAAACCAAAGTTAAAAACTGGGATTTTTAGCTCCTGTTCGAGGAATTGAGAGTTAATACTATATTGTACTCCCGACCCCCCCGCAAAAATTATTCGTCTCGGTGCATCTATCTGCTTGGCAAAAGATACTTTTTGTTCGTACATTTGTAGGAGCCACTTTAATTCACCACCGTAGTATACGTTATAAAAAAAACCCAAAGACCAGGCCACCCCAACGGTAGCTAACCAAGGCCAAAAAGTAAACATTTTCTTCATAAGTTTAGCTCCTAGAGTTGAATCAAGAGAATCACTAATTCTAGTTAAAAAAAGAGATAATTGTCTTATCTTTCTTGCCATAATTGCCAAATAGTTGCCACATATTTCCGTCCTTTTGACAAATAATCCCAGAGATTAATTCCAGTTTTACTCTCACCATAAATGCGGGGAACGCAAAGATAAGGAACTTCCACTAACTTATAACCTAAACGATTGGCACGGGTTAATAAATCAATGCAGTATTCTCCATAATCTCCCTTTAAGCGAATTTTTTCTAAAACCTGAGAACGAACGGCAATAAAACCACTGGTATAGTCGTGAACTTGATTGCCTAGCATCACGATGGCCATGCGATTAATAATCCAGCTTAACATCCGGGCCATCAGTCCGTGGGCAACATCATTACCCCCCGGAATCCAACGAGAACCTACAACCATATCAGCTTTTTTAGTTCGAATCGGTGTGATTAATTGTGGCAGAGCTTCTGGAGGCATAGATAAATCACAATCCATCCAAGTAATAATTTTAGCCCCATACAGATTAATCGCATCGTCAATACCTCTCTGTAGAGCCGAAGTTAACCCTTTCTCGTTGATTCTGCGACACAAAATTACCCCCGATTGGAATTGCGAATCTTGGGGAGGAGTGGGATATTGTTTGGCTAAATCTTCTACTATCTGCCAAGTTTCATCGGGAGAATTATCATCCACCACTAGCACTAAATAAGGACTAGGAACACTAGCTAGTAAACGTTCAATTAATTGACTAATATTATCTCGCTCGTTATAAGTGGGTAAAATCGTACAGACTAAATCATTAGCTGCTGGGGTAATTGTGGGCTTATCCTCGGATTTTTTGGATAGTAAACCTGTCTCAGAAGCAGATATAACTATTTCATAGAAAGGATACTTACCAATGATTCCAGAGCGATTTATGCCAATTTGAAACTTTTGTCCATCTTGGCTAAATTCCAGTTCTTCCGGTGGGGATTCTAAGAGTTGACAAGGGCGATAGGGATAGCAAACGTAGGGAAAACTAGACAATCCTTGACCGACTAATTCTTGGCATAGTTTAACCATGGCTTGACTATCTTCTACACGGAAGAAAGTTTTTTGTTTCTCCAAACCAAAACCCAAAACTTGTGCCGCATATTGATGAGAAAAGACAACAATAGAATTAGGATTCTCTTCTATGCTTTTGATAGCTGGTGCTATCCCCTGATGGGTTTTATAGAAAAATTCTCCACCTTGATAAATGTTTTTATAGACAGCTATTGCCAGTAAGATTAACAGTAAAACCCAGCTTCCCTTGGCTAGTAAAACTTCTTGGTTCGCTCCGACAATTTTTACTTGTTCCACCGTTAATAAGGTAACAAAGGGGATAAGAGGCAATAAATATCTCGGTCCCCATTGTTTACCTCCCACCATGACTTCTCCCGGGGCAATATCGACTAAACAAGACACCCCTACTGTGTAGATAAAATAGAGATCATAGACAAAAAGCATTTGTTTATCTAGAGATATATTGGCGATGTCAAATAGATAACAACTGGCTAAAAGTATCAGGAAGTAAATTATATTGTCCTTGACTAACGCCTTGGTTTTGACCATTCCTTGCCAGCGAAGATTGACGAGAACAGCCAAGATGATAATCGCCATTATACTAATTAAAGTTACGGGAATATCCCTGGCAAAATTCAATTGTTGACCGCTCCAAGTGAGCAAGTAAGCTAAGGGAATTATACAGATAGGAAAATGCAGCAAAAAAGAGCTATTCAACTGATAAAAACTGGTCAGGGCTTCTTGAATACGTTTTTTCCAAGAAAACTCCTCAAGGACTAACAGAGCGTGAACTCCTAGAAAACGATTATAAATTAACTTATTGCACAACCACAGTAAAAACACACTAACAATCATACCTAGTACAAAACTAAAAGCTATTCGATTAGTTAGCAGAAAATCAGAAACATTAAGATTTTGCTCGGTTGAATACCAAGCAAAAATTGAGGTTTGTTCTGGAGTTAAACCCAAGAAAACTAATAAAGTTAAAGTTGCCACTAGGGCCAGACATTCGGAGCGGAACCATACTGATAAACCCACTAGAAATCCGCCTAATAAATTGGGCAGCCAGCCACTATTAGCTGTATCGGGTAGAAAAAAAGCGATAACAATTCCCAAAAATCCTAAAGTAACAGCGAGGGTATGTTCACAATATATGGCACTGTATAGAGTTAAGGGCGAAGCAAAAATCAAAATAACTAATCCCAAAAGACTCCCCCAACTGTCTAGGGAAAAAGCGGGAATTGCTCTTGAAAAACTGAGCCACAATACCCAAATTGATAGGAGGGGAATCAAGTAAAACCCACGATAACCCCAAAGTTTATAAAAAAGGGAAGTTAGCAAAGAGAATGAAAAAGGAAAGGAGATATAATAACGTTGATTTAAGTAGTAAACAAAAGGGGGGCGATAACTGTATAAACCCTCTTGCCAAAGACGAGTAACCCAAGCTTCTGCGCGCTCAACTAAGTCAAATCGCCATGGACCATTACTTAGCTGACGAGCTAGTAAAGCTTTCAGCGCCCCATCGCCATTAAAAAAAACATCCTTGGGAACTGAAATACATAGATATAGGGAATAAAAGCAACCAGAGGCAATTACTACCCAAGATAAAAACTCCGTGCCAATTATCATAAAAGTCGGTTTTTATTCAAAAAATTTTCATCAATTTTTCATCCCTACTCAGCCTCAGCAAAAACTTGCTGAACTGCTTGGGCCACTCGCTCAATTTGCTCGTCCGTGAGAGCTAAACCGCTAGGCAGATAAAAACCCCTGCGCGCCAGTCTTTCAGCCACGGGACAGGAAACATTTTGCAATAATCCCATTTTGTGAAATACCGGTTGTTCGTGCATACACCAGAAAAAAGGACGCGTACCAATCTGATGTTCTTTGAGGCGTTTCATCGCTTCCATAGCATCAAAGTTAACCTCATCTTTGAGAACAATACCATAAACCCAATAAATATTTTCGGCATAATCAGTTTGAGGTAGAGGCAATTCTAGACAGGGGATATTTTGCAATAATTCCCTGTAGCGTCTGCCCATTTTTCTCTTGCGCTGGACAAAAGTTTCTAGCTGTTCTAATTGTGCTAAACCCACTGCCGCTTGCAGATTAGTCATCCTCAGATTCCAGCCCAGTTCTTCGTGAATAAAACGTCGTTGGGGCTGAAAATATAAATTTCTCAGGGAACGACAACGCTCAAAAATATCCTCTTGGTTGGTGACAATCATGCCCCCTTCCCCAGTGGTAATATGTTTGTTGGAATAGAAACTAAAGATACTGATATCACCGAAACTACCACAGGGTTTACCTTGATAGGTTTGACCGTGCATTTCCGCCGCATCTTCAATAATTTTTAAACCGTATTTTTGAGCTAATTCTAAAACTGGAGTCATTGCCACCGGTAATCCGTAGATATGAACCACCATTATCGCTTTAGTGCGGGGCGTGATTTTTGCCTCTATCTGCCCGATATCCATGTTCCAAGTCTGCGCTTCGCAGTCCACGACCACGGGAATCGCCCCGGCTTTGACAATGGCAGCTCCGCAGGAAATGATGGTAAAAGTGGGGAGAATCACCTCATCCCCCGAACCAATTCCTAAAGCGACGATGGCCGCTTCTAAGGCCATAGAACCATTGCACACGGAAACGGCATACTTTCGCCCAACAGCGAGGGCAAAATTTTCTTCAAACTTCTGAACGAAGGGACCTTCCGAAGAAATCCAACCGCTATCAATACATTCGTTAAGATACTGTTTTTCCTTGCCCGCAAGTAGTGGCTCATTGACGGGAATAAAGCTACTCATGCTATCTCTGCTCCCGCCATTTTAACCACAGTTTCCTCAATTCCTGTAAAGCGAGTTTTATCCTGATTACCAACGTAGGGACCTTGTTTTACTTCAATCATTTCTACTTCTTCTAAGACTTGGAAACCATGACCACCTTGGATCAACAAAACCACATCCCCATCTCTCAATATATGACTTTCTAGATATTGTTGGTCGTCATCATAGAAATCTACCCGCAGTTTTCCTCTTTTGATAATTAAGACTTCCTGGGTAAAAAATACTTCCCGTTGTACTTTGTTATGAACGTGGGGCATAATACTTTTTCCCGTCGGGTGTCTCATATAGGCCAACTGTTGGGAAAAATCATCGGGAGTTAGGAAATGAATCCCCTCTTGGTTAAACTCTCGTCGGAGAATTATCGCTAAAACTTTACCCTCTTTCGTGATTTGAGAAATTGGCAAAGAGTTAAATTGACTTTCTGGCTTATTTTTCTGATTTTGTTGGCGGAGAAAATCTAAAGATAAAAAGTCTGAAGCTAGTTTAAACATGAATTTAACCCCCCTAGGGAATGGTTGTGAGAAAGGCTGAAATTAATTGACAGCAAAGAAGGGGCGAACCAGTGACTAACTTTTGTCACCCCTGGTAGGCTAATTTAATTTAATTAGCTAAAGCTTAATCTAATTAACCTTCTGTTAATTTAGTTAACAGAAGGTTAATCCCGACTAAGGCAAGATGCCTCTACCATACATTTAAGAAAACACGGGAGCATCTAACTTTAGAAATAAGTAGAAATACTTAAGGGTAAAAAAATAGAATTAAACAGGGGTCTCATGAAGATAAGCGGAACGATGGCGAAGCACTTGTGGAACATTTAGAACACAAGTCCGAGCATTTGTACTAAAATATCTAATAGACGGCTAACTGCTATATTTTCTGATGACGATATAAATAGGGTTTGCTGAAAAAGTTTTTCGTGGGGGCAGGGTGTGGGGTGTGGGGTGTGGGGTGTAGGGTTTTACCGATTTTCATCTGGTCAATTACCTAATTTTCAGGGAAAAAGTACCTGAATTTTCCCCCCGCTCACTCCCAG
>NZ_JAPZQM010000002.1:0-11260 GCF_027530565.1 Microcystis sp. LE19-10.1B
AGCTCAGCATCCCTATAAAACTCAAATCTTGGACTTCCATTCCTGCAAAACCCAATGGGCAACTCGTTCACTCTATTTTGAGGGACAGAAGCGAAATCAATTCTGTATCCTACACTACCGTTTGAATTTGGAATTGCTGATAAACACGAGATTCCTTACGAGTTTCAAGGTGCGAAGCTGCAAAGAATTATCGTTACCATTACCGATGATATTATACTAAATCCGTTGAGTAAAGGCTAGTTATGAGGAGAGGCAAAAGGCAACCCCCCCGACGTCGGGGGGTTGATTCATAGTAGGGTTGATTCATGAATCAACCCTACCTTGATCCCCCCTTAATCCTAGGGCGTTGACAATCCCCGCACTAAAGCGACGGGGATTCTTGGTTCAAAGAGATTACTTGCGTAAAATCGGTCAACTAGAAATGACGGGAAACGATTTTTTCGATGGTTGCTTGGGTATCCTGCAGCAGTTTCTCGCGACTATCGCTAGTATTAGTCAGACTAGGCACGAGATTACGAGCTTGTAAAGCCATGTGAAGCTGTAGTTGAGCTACATACTCGCGGATATCTTCACGGGTTTCCGATTGGTTAGGATGAAACATAGAGAAACTGGAAAGGTCTGTCTAGCTGATGGTGTCTTGTCGACAACTCCTATACAAGTTATCACGAGAGCTTAGGTTCCAGTCAAGGGTCGGCCGCAACTCTACACATTTCTCAACACAACTTATCTCTCTTTCATCAATCTAAGAGAGTTAAAAGGAGAAGAAAAGCCTGAAACCGATACAGAGACTATGGTTAAGCCTAGACCCGCCCAACGGTCAAATCTGTAGATATTTACTGTGAATTGTCCAAAAACTTATTTTGAAAAGCGAGATGCGCCTTTTAAGCATCTCCACATCAGCTTAATAAGCGAGCTTAATAGAAGTAGTTAGGGTTTGCGGCAAAAAGTTTTTCGTGGGGACAGGGGGGTTGGGGGGGTTTTGCCTTTTGCCTGTTGCCTGTCTTCATAAGTAGCATATGCTCAACGGATTTAGTATTACTTGTGCAACAATGGTAATTCACCTCAGACAGTGATGCAATTCAGACTTGAATTGGCCTCAGCGCCTCTCGAACCTAGGAAATTAATTTGGCACGACTACTTAATTTCTACGGGTTCTAAATTATCAGCAGGAGTAAAACCAAAGAGACGGGAATAAAAATAAAATTCTGCATCTAATGCTCGTTTTATCGATTCAGCTTGACGAAATCCATGTTGTTCTCCCGCAAAGGGAACGTAAGCGACGGGTAAACCTTTTGCTTTTAAAGCTTGTACCATCATTTCCGCTTGATTGGGTGGAACCACTCGGTCTTCTAAACCTTGGAAAAAGATCACTGGACAGGATAACTGACTGGTAAAATGAATAGGCGATCGCTGATAGTAAATTTCCTTTTCTTCAGGATAAAGTCCCACCAATTTATCTAAATATCTCGACTCGAATTTATGGGTATCGGTGGCTAAAACCTCTAAATCACTAACTCCGTAATAACTAGCTCCTGCTTTAAAAGTATCATGAAAAGTTAAGGCCGCTAAAGTTGTATAACCGCCGGCGCTGCCTCCGGAAATTGCCAATCTTTCCCCATCGACTAATCCCTGATTAACCAAATATTTTGCCCCGTTGATGCAGTCTTCCACATCGACAATTCCCCAATTTCCCAGCAAACGCTGACGATATTGACGACCATAACCCGTACTACCGCCATAATTAACATCTAGATAGCCAAAGCCGCGACTGGTCCAGTATTGCACTCGCAGACTTAAACTAGAGGTAGCCGCGGCCGTCGGTCCACCGTGACTTTTGACTAAAAGGGGCGGTAATTCGCCATTGGGGGCGGTATAATCGGGGTTTTTGGGGGGATAATACCAAGCAGATGCAGTTAGTCCCTGACTGGTGGGAAAAGCAATCATTTCCGGAATCGAGAAATAATCGCTAGAAATAGTTAAATTACTGGAAGATTTGAGGACTTCTCTCGTTCCTGTGGCTAAATCCACTGAGATAACCGCCGTTACTTCCTTGAAAGAACCGCCAATAAAAACTATTTTGTTATCGCTAACTTGTAGGGAAGAAATGTTAGTATCAGCAGTGATAATTTCTTGGAATTCTCGATTAACAGTATCGATACTTCCTAAATACCAACGACCATCTTTTGTATAGCTACAAATAATCTTTGATTCCCCAGCAAAGCCGTAGTTAGATAAACCAAAAACCCAATGAGGATAGGCAAATTCAGCCTCTATCGGTTCGAGAACTGGTTCGATTTGTTCATCGTAGTTAAAGCAATAAAAGTTCCAGAAATTATTGCGATCGCTGGTAAAATATAAATGTTGATCGGCGGACCAGTGCGGTTCACACACCGACTCATTTTCACCACCAGCAATGACCCGAATATTACTCAAATAAAGATGATTAATATCGGCCACCCAGAGAAAAGAACTATCCCAGGGCATATTAGGATGATTCCAACTAATCCAAGCTAATCGAGAACCGTCGGCACTTAAGCGAGGAGAGGTATAAAAATCATCGCCTGATACTAAAGTTTCTATGTTTCCTGTATCCACATCGATGCTGACAATACTATTAACTGGTTCTCGATCTTTTTGGCTATGATCTTCACAAACACAGATTAAACGATTGCCAAATTGATTGAGAATTAAATCCGCATAACGACAGGAATTTTCTGGGGTTAGAGGTTGGGGGAAACTATCAGCAGTTTGGCGATAAATTCTTTGGTCAGCAAAATTACAAAAATAGATAATTCCGGCAACAATTAGATAGGAACCTCCCCCGTATTCATGGACACGAGTTCGCACATTAAAAGGCCCTGGAGTGATGTCTGTAGTTGTGCCGTCGGGGTTTAATTTAACTAAAACATTTCGCCCCTTTTCCTGTGGTCTGCCTTCTAACCAATAAATATCTTCTCCATCTAGGGTTACACCACCAAGACTAATCGATGCTGCCACAATTAGATCGGAGGTAATCGGTGATTTCCAGGAACCGTAAGCTGATATTTGATGAGACATTTTCGACTAAAGCAGTGATTCTAATGGTGAACTAACTTGATCAGGAACGCTGATAAATTAAGAGAATTCCGAGTAAACAGGACAAGGTAGGGATTGGTTGCATCCCTACCTAACTCTCTGTTTTTCTGCAATCGGAGCGGCGGGATTCGAACCCACGACCCCTACTACCCCAAAGTAGTGCGCTACCAAGCTGCGCTACGCCCCGATATTGAACCTTAACCATCATAGCGATAATCGCAGCATTTTGCAAGCTTTTTTTTTCTTCCTTTCTCCCCCATTCCCGGAATTAGCGGCCAGCTATCTAGCTAATTGGGGAATACGTCCTTTTAATCCCGTCATTAATTGCAGGGCAAACAATTTCAACGGGGGGAAACCGCGCATCATTGCCAATCCGAGACGACGGATGACAACGATAGGCGGCCAGTTATTGGAGAACAGGCGATCTAGAAAATCTGTGAAGCCTAAAATCGCTAAATTCTCCGATCTACGCCATTTTTCGTAGGATTTTAGGGTAGAAAGCGCTCCTATATCTTCTTGCTTTTCCACTGCTTCCTTTAATACCTGCGCTAAAGCGGCCGCGTCGCGAATGCCTAAATTTAAACCTTGACCACCGACGGGATGACAACAGTGAGCGGCATCACCAATTAAAGCCAGTCGGGGTTTAACATAAGTATCACTCTGCATTAACTGTACGGGAAAGAGAGCGCGGGGGCTAACTAATTCGAGTTTTCCCAGTAATCCCCCCGTATATGCTTCTAATTTCTTGATAAATTCCGCTTCGGGCATTTCTTGCAGTTTTTTCGCTTCCCCATGGGGATTTGTCCAAACGATCTGACAGCGATTACCCTGGAGCGGTAAAATGCCCATCGGACCGGTGGGCCAAAATCTTTCAAAGGCGGTATCGTTGCGATCGAGTTGATGTTTAATGGTGAAAGCGACACAGGATTGCCAATATTTCCAACCTTTGGTTTTAATTTGCGCCCCTTGCCGGATAGCGGATCTGGCTCCATCGGCCCCGATGACTAATTTTGTGGTGATTTTTCGGGTTTGACCGGCTTCTTCCAGGGTGACAGTGGCTGTTTCTGCTCCGTACTCCACTTCTAACACTTTGGCAGGGGATAACCAGTCAATGCGATCGCAATCTTGGCCAGCATTGTGCAGGGCGGTTAAAATCACTTGATGTTCGCCCACATAGCCCAAATAATCGGTTTTTAGCTCATCGACCACAAAGGGGACAAAAATCGGGTAATCGGCATCAGAAAGGCGAATATGACGAAATTTACCGATACTGGGCGAGATTTTATCCCAGATACCCAAGCCTGTAAAAATCCGGCTCGACATCAGCGAGAGGGCATAAGCTTGACGACGGGAGGCGGCCACCTCTAGGGGACGTTCCTCGATCATAGCGATATTTAATCCTGTATTTTTTAAGGCCACCGCTAGGGTGGTTCCGACTATACCACCCCCGACAATGATTAAATCGTAGCTGTCCCGTCCTAACATATAAATATTTTTCTCAAAGATCATCAATGACTACAATGATCTATTCTGACACGATTTTCGGGGTTGCTGTCGGGTTTGATTCTCTTGACCCTACCTACCATAGACTTTAAAGGGTTTTGTCCGTCGCTGAGAGTTTCGGGTTATCGCTCTTCCTGGAGTTTCGGAAGGGCGATAACAAGCTGCTACAAGCCCTGTTAGCTGATGCTCCTGCTACGCCAGTCTTCCTCGATACCCCGACGGGTAATCTGGCGGTGCTGGCACTTGCCCGCCGTTGGGGATATGTTTGGGGCAACAAACCGAGAACTTGGCTAAAGACATAACCCGCAAGATCAAGTTTTTTTAACTCTCATCAGATGCAAATGCGTCAAGGCTTTTTTGAGTCCAATTGTCCAGAGCAGTATTGATAGAGTTAAAAACTCCCATTGTTTCGAGCATATTCCCCTGCAACTTTTCTTGAAGTTCGCTAAAAATACTGGTTTGGACATTGAATAGATCATCTACTTTTTGAGCGCCCTTTAAGATATCTAGATACTTGGCTGTAGTTTCTAGATAGAGGCGCATCAATTCTGCTTGCTTTAGTCCGAGACTGGTCATCGAACTTACATAAATTTCACCCAAGTCCTTAAAAGAATCAGAGGTTGCCTGTAAATTCACCAGCTTCAGTTGGCTTTGAAATAGTTCATTAATACTATCAGTATAAACTTCCCCCAATTCTTTGGTCAAGCTTAGATAACCCTTGCTTAGTTCAGCGAAGGCGCTGGGGTTAACAAAACTTGTTAACATGGCATCCATCGCGTTCACATTAGTGGCCGTAATATTCTTGAAGGACTCTATTGCCAATTTGTTCGAGTCAATCCACTGTTTAACTAGCTCGTTTTGCATGGTAGTTTCCTCGTAAACTGCTTAATGTATTTCTCTGTCTGTGCCAGCAAAAAGATTAAATTATTGAGGGCGCGGTTCGGCCAACCGTTCTAACATAGCGACAATTGCCCTCATCTGGGGAGACTCTCTAGTATAAAAGACAGGATTATCTGGGTCTGCACTAGAATATCCCCAAAAATCCCAGCATCCCTGGGGATTGTAAGGGATTGATGCTGACGGTTCAACCTGGGGATATAGGACAATTATCCTATTGGTATCAGCTATTTCATTGTAACCGGTTTTAGTGTAGTAAGTATCATCAATTTCTGTTGCCCCCTGTTTGCAACCATGAATAGCTACATGAACTTTGCAGCTTTCTTTTTTACAGGCTTCAGGTACATAAACATAAGCCTCCCGACTCATACTCGTCTTTTTACCGTCAATAAACTCGTTCTGGTCAAACCGAATAATCTTGCCACTTAATCTATTAGAGTCAACTGGTGGATTCAACTTGCCATAAATATGCCCTAAAATCCGATGGGATTGCATGAAATCGCAGTCGTTTATAAAGGGTGACTTAGTATCTGAACATGACACCCTAGACTCCTCGACAATTATGGCATGACCGGCATTGATATTCTTGTCGTATTTAATATTTTCTGAGGGCAAGCCGGCAGCTTGATAAAAATCTTTTACTTTGTCAACTACGACAGTTTTAACTACGCGATCATTTGAACCACTGAATAGATAGACTCGATCATCTTTTAAGTTGTTGAGATCGGCAATTTTGTTGGCACTGGCCAGTTTTTGAGCTTTTTTAAATAATCTTTTCCCATCCGGTCCTACTGACTCAGTCAGAGGATTCATGCAAGTTGATGTCGCTTGCTCGAAAAATTGCTCTGGATCCGTCTCGTAAGAACCTACACAATAAAAAGGACCGCCAGCAATAATACCTGCTCCTACCAGTCTATCTGAGTAGGCGACATGGAATTGAGCCGTCATGAAAGCCCCTGATGAAAGGCCAGAAACAGATGTTTGGCTTAAATCTGCCTGATAACCAGATAGCTTGGGTGCTTCCTCGGCCAAGACCGCCCCATTGAAGCTAAAAATACTAAAAATCAAAACAGCCAGTAGTTTTAATCCTGCCTTAATCATAAGACCTCTTGCAAAAATCGGAACCTATGATATTAAGATAAAGTCGAACAAGATCGAATGATATTAAGATAAAGTAAAACACATCGAACTTTGAAAACCCACTTGCCACTTCCCACTTTGCTGTACTTTTTAAACAGGATTTGGTATAACATATCTGGCTAATCTCTGGCAAGAGTGCCTCTCTTAACTAGGAAATCACCATGGAACTTGATCAACGAATAGCCGATTTTTATGACTCCTCTAGTGGACTGTGGGAAAGGATTTGGGGCGAACATATGCACCATGGTTACTACGGTCGGGGCGGCAAGATTAAACTCGATCGCCGTCAGGCACAAATTGATTTAATAGAAGAATTATTAACTTGGGGTGATGTCACCAGTGCTAATCAGATTCTCGATGTCGGTTGTGGCATTGGTGGCAGTAGCCTTTATCTGTCCGAAAAATTTCACAGCCAAGCGGTGGGGATTACCCTTTCCCCGGTACAAGCCGCTAGAGCCAGCCAAAGAGCGCAAGAGTTCAATTTAGAGGAACAAGTGAGTTTTTCTGTGGCTGATGCCCTAAAAACCCCCTTTCCTGAGAATAATTTTGATCTGGTCTGGTCTTTGGAAAGTGGCGAACATATGCCCGATAAAAGGCAATTTCTGCGGGAATGTTATCGGGTTTTGCAGCCCGGGGGGACTTTTTTGATGGCTACTTGGTGTCATCGTCCGACCACTTCCCTGGCTGGTAATTTAACGGAAGGAGAGATTAAACTATTAAACGAGATTTATCAGGTTTATTGTCTGCCATATGTGATTTCTTTGCCAGAATACGCCGATATTGCCTGTGAAGTTGGCTTTCAAGACCTAAAAACCGATGATTGGTCCCTATCGGTGGCCGCTTTTTGGGATGTGGTGATTGATTCGGCCCTAACCACAGATGCGATCGCAGGTTTGTTAGCAAGCGGTTATACTACTATCCAAGGGGCCTTATCTTTAGGGTTAATGCGGCGCGGTTACGAGTCGGGTTTAATTCGTTTTGGTTTACTGCAAGGGAAAAAATAATCAGCTTGGCGATGATTACAGTGCAGCGATTGATAATTAGGCGTTGTCAGATCAGAATAGGAAAGATGCAATGCAATCCTTGCTACCCTTCGACCCCTTCAACTCCTTCGACTTGGCTCAGGGCAAGTTGGCTCAGGGCAAGTCAAAGTAATTTGAGTTCCGGTGCTGATTCGGATCATCTTTCAATTTGACAACGCCAATTTTTCCCCAATCCAGTCTTTGACAATAGCTTGTAACGGTAAATCACGACGCTGACTTTCTTGCTCAAGAGCCTCTACCATCCATGAGGGAAACTCAAACGCAATTGTTTGTTCCTCGGAATTAGAACGTTTAATTTTAGTTAAATCCAAGTATTCGATGATATTTTCTCCATCATCAAATTTGCGGTCAAAATCTTCAGCTTTCATAAATTTCTACCTCTTCAGGTCTAGAGCGTCGGACTGAAATAATACGGATTTTGGTTTGACGATAGGTAACTACGGCTGACCAATGCTTACCTGCTATTATACCAATAACAACAAATCGTGGTTCATTTTCTGTTCGGGCTGGAATTTCGACTTTTTGGGAATCTAACCATAATACTTGAGCTTCAACAAAATCTAGACCATGTTTATTTTTGTTAGCTTGGCTTTTATTAGGATCAAATTCAAATTCCGGTTTTTTCATTCTCTTGGCTTCGTTTCCGTGACTGCATCTCAATTTGGTCGAAATATCTATAGGACATTTTGGGCGCACGCAGTTCGATAAACTCACTGACCACTAGGTACTCCTACCAGAATATTATGGTAGTGACTGTATCGGCAAAATTTATAGTACAATTGGGCTAATAAATTTTGGAATTCCCTTGCTGCTGTTATCAGTAAAAAGTTATCAGGTAGAACCCGAAGGGAGCGTCCCCAAGTAAAAGGGAAAGAGATATCACCTGACCATAATCTTGCTGGTTTTCTTGGATCTTGTCCGATGGCTCAGGGCAGATTTGAACTGCCGACCTTGGGCTTATGAGTCCCCTGCTCTGACCAACTGAGCTACTAAGCCGTTGTTTACACAGTTATCAATCATAACACACAATCACCCAATTGCACAAGAGCAAAAAAGGGAAGATTTTTTCTTCCCTTTCTGGGCATCTTTAACGTCTGCCTGGCAGGAAAGCGATGGGATTGACTGCTCCCTGGCCGGAGGGGTGAACCTCGAAATGTAGGTGGGGGCCGGTGCTAAAACCGGTGCTACCCATCTGGGCAATTGGCTCGCCTTGCTGAACAGTTTGGCCGCGACGCACCAACAGACGGCTGTTATGGGCATAGAGAGTGACGCTACCATCGGGGTGACGCAGTTTCACCAGATTGCCATAACCGCCAGAATTCCAACCGGAGGCGATTACTTCACCGGCGGCCGCCGCCACAATCGGGGTCCCCACTGGACCGGCGATATCGATGCCGCGATGAGGTCTGCCCCAGCGCCAACCGAAACCGGAGGTTAACACACCTCTGGTGGGCCAGATAAAGCCGGTAAAAATGGGGGCGGGATTAGGTAAATACTCATCGGGATTAGCGAGGGGAGGAAGGGAAGGTTCTACGGTTTCGCCGACGGGAATTCGTAGGCGGTCATTATATTCTTCCACATTGGTAGGAGCCGAACCGATAATCTGTGGGGGGGTGCTTTGGTTAGAACGAGAACGAAGGGCAGCCCATTGGGGATTAGGGGTTATTTGCCGATCATCGACGGTTTCTGCGGGATTATCGACGGGAATAGCGATACTTTTCTGGGTTTCCGAAAGGTTAGTTTCCCGCAGATTAGCCACCTCTTGGCGCAATCTTTCCCGATAGCTGCCGGTGATATTTTCGGGGAATTCTTCCGTCTCCGTGGTGGCGGTTGCGGCGGGCAAATTTTGTCGATTGCTGGGGTTAAAGGACAATCTCGGTCGATCGCCGACCAAGGGGGTAAGATTTTGATTAACTCTAGCGTTGGCAGAGCGGTCGGGAATCACTAGGGTTTGATTAACTTTAATCCGGTTGGGGTTGTCAATGCCGTTTTCCCTGGCTAATTCGGCGGGGGTGATGCCGAGAGCGCGAGCGATCGTGTTTAAGGTATCCCCTGGCCGAACCCGATAAACTTGGTTTTCTGGGGGAACTATGACCCGAGGATTGGGAACGGCGGGAATTTCAGTCACAGGAGCCGGATTTCGTAGGGCAACGCTGGGAATTTCCGGTCTGCTTGTCAAGGGAGGATTAACGGCAATTGTGGCTATCGGGCGATCGCTTTCAGGGGTGGGAACGGGAATCGGGATCACCTGGCTGGTTGGTCGGGGCGATTCTTCGGGAGCAATAACGGGAATCTCGACAGTGGTTGGCGAATTATCGGGAACGAGAGCGGTAGTTTCGGTGACGATTACTGTTTCCCCGGAATCGGACTGATGGGGGATTTCCTGGGTCCGTAGGGCGGCCAAACTTTCTTGGAGACGTTGACGGGTTTGACGCAGACTAGCAGAGGAACTATCCAACTGCTCAGGAGTTGCTGCCGGGGCTGCCGGGGGCAACTGCTCAGGAGTGGGAATTTTTAAGGTTTGTCCGATAATCAGATCGGATTGGGGGGGGAGATTATTGCGGTTAGCGATCGCTGTAGGGGTGGTTTGATAGGTGTCGGCTAAACTCCACAGGGATTCTCCCGGTTTTACCTGATGCTCAACCACTGATGTGGCGATGAATTTGACGGTAGCAAGTGCTTGGGATTGGATTATTTGCGGTTCTTTTAGTTTTTTACCCGCATCCTTGGCTTTTTGGGACAGGTCGATCACTTCCCATTCTAAGGGTACAGAATTGGCGGCCTGGGCTGATTCCGAGGTGGAGTTGAGAAGGCTAGGTACTCCCAGAGAGAGTGCTAATCCCAGTAGAGCAACTGAGTAACGGACTCGGTTAGACTCAGCGGTGCAATTCTGTTCTGGGGTAGCGGATGTCATGGGGTTGGGGATAAAAGTCTCTTTCAAACAGACCTCCTGTGGTGTAAAGAGTTAGCTAGAGCCAGTCGATGAAGCCGATGATTCTAGCTTTCAGCATTAGCCTTGAGGCTAGAGTAGAAGTTAGGCAACTTTCTTTTTAGTCAAAATACCTAAAGGTGACTTTTAGGAGAGATTAACTTAGATTTTGAAATTATGCAAGTCTCCCTCTGACTATTAGCATCGGGATCACGGCAAGTTGGTGACATTTTGAATGTCCAGATTGACGATGCTCTATCTCAGTTGTTCCAAGCTGATCAGCATTTTTGGTCTTGCCAATTTTTGCCAGTTTTTTCATAGAAATTTTTTATCTGTTTGGCAATTTACAAAGAAATTATTAATCATTCGCCGCTCGACAGGAAACAAGGGGCAACGATGGCTATTCAAGGTCAATACCGGATAAATAGGGTTTGCCGAAAAAATTTTTTCTGGGGGCAGGGTGTGGGGTGTGAGGTGTCGGTCGTCCATAGCCAATTAGGTTACACTTCGTCTTGATCAGAAAAAGGCTGTCATACTATTAGGGGTCGAGAAAATCGTCACCGACCTCCCCTCCCATTCAGAACCGTGCATGAGACTTTCACCTCACACGGCTCCTAGTTTGACGGTTCCCTTGTTAAGGATACAACTTGACATCTTTTTGTTGACCTTGTAT
>NZ_JAPZQM010000125.1:0-4797 GCF_027530565.1 Microcystis sp. LE19-10.1B
GAAATATTATGGAGATTTTTAAAATATGAATGGATTGAATTTAGCGCCTATAAAGACCGAAAGAGCCTCCTCGCTTACGTTAAAAAAGTGCTGGACAATTTTGGAGGCGAGTATGTAATTAATTTTGCCTAGGTACTTAATTAATCGAGCCAGATTGCTACCGCAAAATCTTTTAAACCGCATCCACAGGGAAAACCGTAGTTTGGTTTTTTCGGCTATGATCTTTGCATAGCAATACTTTTAAGGGTTAATGACCTGCCAGTGAAATTCCAGTTCTCTAGCTGATTGCGGTTTATATCCTTAAAAGTGTCCCGAAGTCAATCTCAGCTTTAGATGTCATATTCCTTACTCTATAAGGGTTTGAGGCTATTTTAAATAGATACCATGTTTGGACAAATTCCCAAATTATTCTCAAGCTATACTGGCATACTAGATGCGGTTTAATAGAGTTATCCCTTGACTATTTGATTAATGATGAACAACCAACAAAACGGGGCTTTAAAAACCCAAAGCCAAGGAAATCTACCAGTTTTTGCCCAACCAGCTTTTATCCCCCCCCTGACGCAGGAAGAAGAGGAACTCAACCTGCGTCAAGTCCTTTCTGTCGTCAAGCATCGCTGGTGGATAATCGCTGGCATCACCCTAGGAGTAACAGGTGCGATCGCTGCTTGGACTTTCTTAAAAACCCCTATCTATCAAGGTAGATTCCTGCTGCTCATCGGTCAACCGATTGAGGAAAATAAAAATTCTCTCAAACTGGCAGCCCAAGATATCCTGCCTCAGTTGGGTGGAGAGAACATCGATTATGAAACCCAAATCGCTGTCCTGAAAAGTCCTCAACTCCTTAACCCCATCCTTAGTAAAATAACTCCTCAATATCCCGACTTTACCTACAGTGATTTAATTAGTAAAACTGGCAAATCTGATCTCAAAATTAGTCAATTAGAAGATACGAAAGTTTTAGAGATCGTTTACGAAAATGCAGAACCAGAAAAAATTAAGCTGGTTTTAGATAATTTAGCCCGTCATTACCTAAACTATAGTTCCCAGGAACGCAAGACCGAAATTAATCAAGGCTTGGATTTTGTTAACGCTCAATTGCCCGTGCTGCAGGAACGAGTTAATTCTCTACAAAAACAAATGCAGCAATTCCGGCAGCAATACAATTTCCTGGATCCCGACAAGGAAGCCACTCGTTTATCGCAACAGTTAACCAGCATCGAGCAGGAGTACAGAGTCGCCCAAGTTGCCCTTAACGAAATTAACTCTCGCTATCAAGCTTTACAGCAACAGGTGGGATTGGCCCCTAATCAAGCAATTATCGCCACTTATCTCAGTGAATCTCCCGGTTATCAAGATTTGCTCAAGCAGTTGCAAGAAGTGGAAGTGGAATTGGCGAAACAATCGGCAGTTTTTGCCAAGGATAGCCCGATAATCGCCACCCTAGAGGAAAAACGCGCTAATTTACTGCCCCTACTGCAAAAAGAAGCCCAGAGAACCCTAGGGGAAAAACTGCCCCAGACAGTGGGTAATTCCCCGGCTTTGGTATCACGGAGCGCTCTGCGGGTAGAATTAACCCAGCAATTGGTAGAAGCCGCTAACACCCGCCAAACCCTAGAAATTAAGGTAGAATCCCTTGCCCGGGCCCTGGAACAACAGAAAGGCTCGGTCAAAAATCTGGCGGTTTTAGCCCGTCGTTATACGGATTTGCAGCGAGAATTGGAAATTGCCACCACCAGTCTCGGTCGTTTTCTGGAGGAACAACAAAAACTCCAACTCAAGGTGGCACAACAAGTGGTGCCTTGGCAACTAATTTCCCCTCCAGAAGTAGAGGAAGATTTCGTTTCTCCTAAACCCGTGCGAAATCTCGCTTTAGGGGTTATTGGTGGCCTGTTACTAGGCCTAGGGGCAGCCTTTTTAGCTGAAAGATTAGATCCCGTTCATCATAGTGCAGATGAACTAAAAGAAGATACCAAACTGCCCCTTTTAGGCGCAATTCCCTGGCAAAAAGACCTCGATAAGATCGAAAAAGTGATCACCGCCGCCCTACCCCAGTTAACAGTCGCTGGTCAACAACTTACTATCCCTAATACCACTGCGAAATCAGCCAACGAAAACCCCTACTACTATAATTTCTCCCCCTTCTCGGAGGCTTTCCACACTCTTAACACCAATATTCGCCTCCTCGGTTCCGATTCCCCCCTCAAGTCCCTCGTGATTAGTTCTGTATCACCGGGAGATGGTAAAACTACTACGGCAATAAATATCGCTAAGGCTGCCGCTCGTATGGGACAAAAAGTCTTATTGGTGGATGCCGACCTGCGACGACCCCAGATTCACCTACGACTTAATCTCGATAACGACCACGGCCTTAGTAATGTCCTCGCCGAGGGTCTCGATTGGAACGAGGCGATTCAATCCCTGCCCCGCCACGAGAATTTATCGATTCTTACCGCCGGTTCAATTCCCCCAGATCCAACCCGCTTGCTTTCTTCCCAGAGAATGCAGGAGATGATCTCGCAATTACAGCAAGACCACGCCTTCGATCTAATTATCTACGATCTACCACCGATCGCCGCTTTTGCCGATGCGAAAATTCTCGCCGCCATGGCCACTGGCCTAATTCTCGTCACCAAACTGGGCAAAACCGATCGCTTTGTGCTGAAAAATCTGCTCGAAGATCTGAGATTATCCCAGATTTCCGTGTTAGGTTTAGTGGCTAATAATGTTAGTCGGAAAGACCACAATTATCGTTACTATAGCCATTACTACGGCAAAAGATAATTAAATCCCATCTTGCTTACTATTTATCGGTTAAGTAGGTAGGTGTTAAAAATTTTCAGGCACCCCCCTTATCAAGGGGGGATTAAGGGGGGATCCCCCCTTATCAAGGGGGGATTAAGGGGGGATCAGAGGCAAAATCTATCTTCTATTTAATTATAACCACTTACTTATCAACTTTTAATTGATGTTAAATGCGGGTTTTAATTTGGTATCGCAATGATCTGCGGGTTCACGATCACGAGGCAATTTATCAAGCTGTTCAAGAACAATTCGAGATAATTCCCTTCTATTGTTTTGATGAGCGTCAATTTGGTTTTACTTCCTACGGGTTTCCAAAAACTGGCAAGTTCCGGGCTAAATTTTTATTAGAAAGCGTAGCAGATTTGCGACAATCTCTGGAAAGTTTAGGCGGTAATTTAATTATCCGACGGGGAAAACCAGAAGACATTATCCCACAATTAGTTCAAGAATTGCAGATAGCCAAGGTTTATTATCATCAAGAGGTAACAGCAGAGGAATTAGCGGTAGAAAAAGCGGTAAATAAGGCTTTATCCGGGGTTCCTGTGCAGATAAAAACTTTTTGGACAGCCACTTTATACCATCCTGATGACTTACCTTTTACCCTTAATCAATTACCAGAATTATTTACTAATTTTCGTAAACAAGTAGAACGTTATTGGCAAATAAGAGCAACTTATCCCACGCCGAAAAAGTTGACAAAATTGCCTAAAATAGAGTTGGGAAACCTTCCCAGTTTAAACGATTTAGGCTTAACAGAATCAATTCTAGACCGGGGAGGTGTTTTGTCGTTTCAAGGGGGTGAAATGGCAGGAAAATCAAGGGTTAAAGAATATATTTGGGATAGTGATTCCTTAAAAACCTATAAGGAAACCCGCAATGAAATGTTAGGGACTAATTATTCCTCAAAATTCTCAGCTTGGTTAAGTTTTGGCTGTCTTTCCCCCCGTTATATCTACGAGGAAGTACAAAAGTATGAGCAAACGAGAGTAAAAAATGACTCTACCTATTGGCTGATTTTTGAATTATTATGGCGAGATTTTTTCCGATTTATTTGCAGTAAACACGGGAATAAAATCTTCTATAAATCTGGTTTGCAAGAACTTTATTTACCTTGGCTAGAAGATTGGGAAAGATTTAATCTCTGGTGTGAGGGAAAAACCGGTTATCCCCTTGTAGATGCTAATATGAGAGAATTAGCCGCTACAGGATTTATGTCGAATCGTGGCCGGCAAAATGTCGCTAGTTTTCTGAGCAAAAATCTCGGTATTGATTGGTGTATGGGAGCAGAATGGTTCGAGTCGTTATTAATTGATTACGATGTCTGTAGTAATTGGGGTAATTGGAATTACACTGCTGGTGTCGGCAATGACGCGCGAGGATTTCGTTATTTTAATATCCCTAAACAGTCGAAAGATTATGATCCCAAAGGTGATTATTTACGTCACTGGTTGCCCGAATTAGCCCTAATAAAAGGCGATAAAATTCACGAACCTTATAAATTATCTCCAGAGGAACAAAAGCGTTATGGTGTGATTTTAGGGGTTAATTATCCTCGTCCCATTGTCGATTTTTTTCGATCGATCAAACACAACGAAAAAATTTATCTTCAGCATTTCAGTGAACAGTAATCAGTAATCAGTGGACTTCTACATAATATTATCTCAAGACTAAAATTTTGTCTAGACAAGCAACTTACCCAAATAAAAATGATTTTAATGTCCCCAGATTTTTTCTGTTAAATTGAATGAACAACGATAGATATATATTTGGATTATCGAACTATTTATTAGTACAAATAATCAAATCAAGCTCTGATTGGGTTATAATTTTTGCAGATGTCTAATCAACTGAAAACTCACATCTGATAACTGATAACTGATAACTGATAACTGATAACTGATAACTGATAACTGATAACTGATAACTGATAACTGATAACTGATAACTGATAACTGATAACTGATAACTGATAACTGATAACTGATAACTGAT
>NZ_JAPZQM010000370.1:0-10329 GCF_027530565.1 Microcystis sp. LE19-10.1B
TTCAAAAACCTTGCATTATCCTTCTTGTAGTACATCGCTTGGTACAAAAAACAAGGGCAACAAAGCCTAAAACGACCGACTCCTGACGACCGGCTACTGACTCCTACCCCCAGGAAAAACTTTTTCAGCAGACCCTATTTAACAGTAAAGCCGTCGTAGAACGACGGGGTTTCAGACCCAAATTTTCGATGACTCGTATTGCTCGTGAGACGGGTTTGGGACGGGAGAGTCTCTATAAATCTTTGTCGAATCAGGGTAATCCAGAGTTTGCTACAGTTCTTAAGGTTTTGCAAGCACTTGGGTTACGCCTGCAAGTTGTACCCATTACCTAAAAATCCCTAATCACTAATCCTACTCCATCTCGACGCGGATCGCCCGTAGCGGTTAATTCCCCCCGATCATTCACTGCCACCCCATGCACACCCCCAAAAAACATATTTTGTTCTTGCCACCGGGATACTTGAGTATTTGCGGGTAAAACCAGATTTTTGAGCATATTTTCCCGATCTTCTAAAGGTTCAATTCCTAATTGTTGATTTTCCCAATGTATGCGCGAGGCAGCGATCGCATCGGCTAAAGATTGCCGAAAATCGATTAAATTGCTAATAACCTGCAAAATAGCGGTGCGAATGCGATTGGAACCCCCAGAACCGAGAACAAATCGCGGCTTTCCTTCCTCTAAAATCATCGTCGGGGACATCATTGAGGATAAACGACGATCAACCGGCCAATTGTGAAAACCAAAGGGATTTAAGTCCGCTTCCCCGATCATATTATTGAGCATAATTCCCGTCCCCGGCACGGTATAAGCCGATCCTTCCCCGTTGGAAAAGGTGGCACTGGCGGCATTACCTTCCCCATCGATAACACTAATATGGGTGGTACTGCCCCATTTATTGGGATATTTGCCTAAAAATTCCGACGAGAGGAATTGCTCTTCGATTCCCTCCTGATGGATAAAATTATCGTAGCCTTGAGCGCGCGCTTGATTGGTTAAGGCCATCACCTCCGTTAAAATTTGCAGATGTTTGGCTCCTAGATGCTCTAAAGCCGATAAATTAACTGCTTCTAGTAATTTTAGGGCAAAAGCTAGGAGAATTCCCCCAGAACTAGGAGGCGGATTAGTCAGTATTTCGTAACCCCGATATTGGGTTTTTAGGGGTTTTCTCTCAAGGACTTGGTAATGATTTAAATCCTCTAGGGTGAGATAACCACCCTCCTGCATATCCTTGGCAATTTGGTGGGCGATTTCTCCCTCATAAAAGTCTTTTACGCCTTTTTTGCTTAATTCCTCTAAGCTGTTGGCAAAATCCCTCATCACACAGCGATCGCCAGCTTGGAGGAGTTTTCCTTGCGGGGCATAGACTTTTAAACCCTCTCTATCTTTGAGCAGAATCGAAGATAGTAAACCCAGGCAAAAGCCGTTATATTGGCTCAAAATGTAGCCTTGTCGAGCATATTCGATCGCTGGTTCCGCTACCACGGCAAAGGGCAATTTTCCCAGTTTTTTCTGCACTGTTTCCAATCCCCGTAACGCTCCGGTCGTTGCGATCGCACCTCGGCCAATGTGAAAATCTTGACTAGCACCACCAAAATTGATCGCCACTGGGTAAAAGTCGATATTTGTCAAGGGTTTTTTATATTTGGGAGTTTGACAAAAAAAATCAAAAAGGGTATTGACTTTTTCTTTGGTATGTGCTAGTAAAAAACCGCCGCCCCCCGCCGAAGCGAGGGTGAATTCGACCACGAAAGCCGCTAAAATCGAGCCAACTATCGCATCGAAGGCATTTCCGCCCATTTCTAAGATTAATTGTCCAGCTTCGGCAGTTTTTGGATGTCCTGCGGCGATAGCGCCCTTGCTTTTGCGAGTCACTTTGATTCAGTTATCAGTTATCAGTTATCAGTTATCAGTTATCAGTGGGGTGTGGGGTGTGGGGTGTGGGGTGTGGGGAGAAGGGAGAATAAATAAAAATAATCTCCTGTCTCCTGTCTCCTGTCTCCTGTCTCCTGAATAGGGCTATTTTTTCAACTGCTTAACCGCTTGATAGATTTCGGGTAAACGCTTGTAAGCGGCTGCTACCTTGAGGAATAGTTTATGCGGCATAGCGGGAGAACCAGAAACCACTTCTCCTGCCCCGATATCGTTGTGAATGCCGGTTTGGGCGGTTGCGATCGCACCGTCCCCGATCGCCGCTTGATTGGCAATGCCCACCTGTCCCGCTAAAATAACACGATTGCCCACTTTTACGCCTCCTGCCATGCCTACCTGTCCTGCAAGGGCGCAAGCTTGGCCAATTTGGCAATTATGGGCAATATGGACGAGATTATCGATCTTAGTCTGGCTACCGATGCGGGTTTCTCCCACTGCCGGGCGATCAACGGTGCTATTACAGCCAATTTCTACCCCATCTTCTAAGACCACGATACCGGATTGTTCCATCTTAAACCAGCCTTCGGTAACCGGCACAAAACCGAAGCCCTCAGCACCGATAACGGCGCCACTGTGGATAACGCAATCATTGCCGATTTGTACCCGTTCATGGATGGTACAGTTAGCGTGGAGAATTGTGCGATCACCAATATGCACTCCGGGGTAAATAACGGCGTTAGGATGAATGCACACCCCATCACCGAGGGTGACATTGGCTTCTACCACGGCATGGGCCCCGATGGCGACTTTATGGCCGATTTTAGCCGATGGATGCACCACGGCGGTGGCGTGAATGTAGGGTTGGGGCTGAAAGGGTTGATAGAATAATTTGATGGCGTGGGCGAATAAAAGTCGGGGATTGGCACTAGCTAACCAAGCGATGCCGCGTTCGTCGGCCTGTTGTTGTAAATTGGTATCCAGGGGCAGAATTAGGGCAGTAGCGTCAGTTTTGGCGACAAAGGCAGCAAATTTTCCCCCTTCGATATAGCTAATGGTATCGACTAGGGCGGTTTCGATGGGAGTTATGGCTTTAATTTGGGGATTTCTGTCGGGATAGGCGGTCAAACTCTGGGATTGTACTAAAGGACTTAATTTTTGGGCAATTTCACTAAATTTCATAAATATATATTGCGATCAAGATAGGGCTTATCCTAGGATAGTTTAAAACTATACTGATAATCTTGTCGTTATTATAGTCAAAAAAGTTGCTAGTTTTTTAGGGAATAATCCCTGTTTTCCATTTCAACAAAGCCGATCTCGATCTAGAGCGATTTTGGAGATAAGTTTGCTCTCTCCAAAACCGATTGGTTTTAGTTTTTACTACTCGATCGAGTTAATAAAATTGACCCGAACAGTATTAAGGCGATCAGAGTTGATGGTTCGGGAACTGTTTGAAAATCTAGGTTAAAAATTCCTGACTCTCCCCAAGAAAGGCTAAGATCTACCAGCTTAAAACTGGCTGAATATTTTCCCGGTCGAGAGGCAAGAAACTTCGGTAAAAAGGAGAAGTTATCACCAGTCCCGATCGCATAGATATCGCCAGCATTAGCTAAAATTGTCTGTCCTAAAGAGTTAGCTACGGTTAATCCATCACTAATCTCTAACAGTTGTAAGGATAGGTTGGCATTACCTAAAGACCGATTCCACCGTCCACCAGAACTGTTAAAAAGAGCTTGTTCTCCCAAGTCAGAGGAATTATTAATAGTTGCCACTGATTGCATCAGTAGATTGCTATATTCCTCCCCAGTGGCAGCACTAACAAAACTATTCTGAAAAATTCCTTTTCCCGCAATTAAGGAGAGAGGAGGCAATCCTGTAGAAGTCTCAGGAATGCGATTATTGCTGTTAGTAGGATTAACTACCGGATTACTAGACGGTCCGGAATAACTGTAAGTGCCGATACCGTGAAAATGAGGGGTTCCCTCTCGGTGAGCAACCAGAAGAGTTAACCGGTTATAGTTAGGATTGGCTAATCCCTCATAGATGCCCCGAGTTAAGGTGATTTGATTATCCACCCCGATATAAAATTCTGGCAAACTATGACCAATGGCAGGCTCTTCAGCCTTAGCCACCGTTACCAGGGCGAAAGAAAGCGATAAAATGAAGCTAACAGCGATAAATGGATATTTAGGGCTTTTTTCGCCGATTTTATTCCCAGCACAAACTAATCCTACCCCAGAGACCTGTAGAACCATGATTTCTCTCCTTAATTAGAACGATAATCATTATCATTCTAGCGAAAAACCCTTGTTCCGATTCACTTTTGCCAACAAAGTTAATTTAAGTTAACGTGAACAATGCTGTCCCAATAAGTTGCCCGAGCATCTAAAGGGGTCGAGGTGGATCAAGGAACAGGCAACGCCAGAACAGCAGCCGGTTCTCTGGGGATGAGGCCAAATCCCGTCAAAGTTTATCTTGATCAAAAAAGATAAACAAAGCTGTACTAGATTTTGCAGTGGGGAATCTGGGTTAAAATAGACCGAGAAAGTTAACAAAAAAATTGTCTCGCTCAAGTCGGCGAAAATCAGCTTATGACCCTTGCGGTGGCGATCAAAAAGTTAAAAAAATCCTACGGTCAGACAGCAGCGGTTAAAGATATCTCCTTTACCGTGGCAGCGGGAGAAATCTTCGGTTTACTCGGTCCCAATGGTGCGGGGAAAACCACCACGATTCGCTGTCTTTGTACCCTTGCTAAACCCGATGGCGGCAAAATCGAGGTGGGGGGTGTCGATGCCCTGAATAACCCCAAATCCGCCCGTAAACGCCTGGGTTACGTTGCCCAAGAAGTCGCCCTCGATAAAATGCTCACCGGCCGGGAACTGTTGCAACTACAAGCGGCTCTCTATCACATTCCCCCTCAAAAGTCAAGAGAGCGCATCAAAGAATTAATAAATCTTTTAGGATTAGAGGAATACGCCGACAAAAAAACAGGAACCTATTCCGGCGGCATCAAAAAACGGCTGGATTTAGCGGCGGGATTACTGCATCAGCCGGAAGTTTTGGTGCTGGATGAACCGACTGTGGGACTCGATATCGAAAGTCGTTTGATTGTCTGGGATTTTCTGCGACAATTGCGGGCGGCCGGAACCAGTGTATTAATTACCAGCCATTATCTCGAAGAAATTGACGCCTTGGCCGATAACTTGGCAATTATCGACAATGGTATCGTCATCGCTCGCGGTACCCCCTCACAACTGAAGGAGCAACTGGGCGGCGATCGCATTACCCTAAAAGTGCGAGAATTTTCCCCAGAGGAAGAGGCCCGAAAAGCGAAAGAGTTATTATCCCGTCTGCCTTTTGTCGAGGAAGTAATCGTTAATACCGCCCAGGGTAACTCCCTGAATCTCATCGTCACGGCCAATAGCAATCCTTTAAGCAAAATTGAACAAACCCTAGCCGAATCGGGATTACCCGTGTTCAGCATGGCCCAATCCCGTCCTAGTCTCGATGATGTCTATCTGGCGGCCACCGGACGCACCCTGATGGATGCGGAAATTGCCGCCGCCAGCAGTCGCGACCTCAAGGCGGAGAAAAAACAAGCGATGAAGGAATCCTAGTCCGGCGAGAAAGGCTGTAATATTGCCTAATTGCCCGGTTAAATCATCTATAATTGGAGCGATCGATTATATATCAATCATTATGAAAGATAAACGGGTATTGCTGACCGGCGGTACGGGAGGACTGGGTTTAGGAGTCACTCCGGCGGTTTTACACCATGGCGGTCAACTAACCATGACCTATCGGGAGGAAAGGGAGGTAGGTCGTCTGAAATCTCGGCTGAGTGCGGCGGAATTTGAGCGTATTCGCTTTGTCAGGGTGGATTTAACCCAAGAAACTGCCGTGGCTAGATTAATTGATGATCTCGGTCGGGTCGATGTTTTAATTCATCTAGTCGGGGGTTTTACCATGGGGGCGACGGAGGAGTTTAGCTATGAAGATTGGCTAAAAATGTTCGATTTAAACCTCCATAGCACTTTTTTACTGTGTAAACACTGTTTACGCTCGATGAAACTTCATAACTATGGTCGTATCGTCACTATCGGTTCTCGTGGTGCCGTACAACCGGGGGCAAATTTGGCCGCCTATTGTGCCTCGAAAGCGGCGGTAGTGGCTTTAACTCAAGCGATCGCAGAAGAAACCAAACAGACTAATATTACCGCTAACGTGGTTTTGCCCAGCATTATCGATACTCCGGGCAACCGGGAAGCGATGGGAGAGGCAAATGCCAAGGACTGGGTAAGTCCCCAATCTCTAGCCGAGGTGATCTGTTTTCTGGCAGGGGAAGGGGCGAAAGACTTGCGCGGGGCGGCAATTCCCGTCTATGGTTCCCTGTGAGTGGTTTTTTGTCTTCGGGCTGATACACTGATAACGGCGCTCGCTCTTGCTAAAAATTGGGGTTAATTTATGCTTATTCCGATTCTTATCAGTCTTACTATCTTACTTTTATCCTATCTGCTCGGTTCGATTCCCACGGGTTATTTAATCGGTAAATACAGCAAAGGTATCGATATTCGTGACTATGGTTCCGGTTCCACTGGGGCCACCAATGTGCTAAGAACTCTGGGAAAATCTGCCGGGGCGATGGTGTTATTAATTGATATGTTAAAAGGAATGGCGGCGGTGGCCCTGGTACGAGGACTATATTTTATGGATGTCAATCCTCTCCCAGAAAGTTGGTATTATTGGTTAATTATCGGGGCAGCATTGGGGGCAATCATCGGTCATAGTAAATCGATTTTCTTGAATTTTAGCGGTGGTAAATCCGTCGCCACCAGTTTAGGGGTTTTATTGGTGATGAATCCCCTAGTGGCTTGCGGAACTTTGGCGAGTTTTTTAGTTATTCTGGCACTTTTCCGGATTGTTTCTTTAGGTTCGATTATCGGGGCGCTGGTGGTGAATATTTTAATGGTTATTTTAGGTCAACCTCTCCCCTATATTTTATTTAGTTTGATGGGGGGAATCTATGTGATTGTTCGTCATCAGGGTAATATTAAAAGATTGTTGGCAGGGACGGAACCGAAAATAGGCCAGAAAGTACAGCAATCATCGGAAGTAAGTTAATAACTTTCTCAAGTCAGAATAACCACTGTGAAATGAAGTTGACGGCTCAAGAATAGGCTAAGACGCATTTTAACCGCCTATCCTTAGATTAGCTAAATCTCCCCCCGACGTCGGGTAGGGTTGGGGGGGTGTTGCCTCTTTCCCCATCTCAACAAGCAATCTTGTCTTTGAGGTTTAATTAAGACTGTCTGCTGTGGTTTTTAACCAAAGGATAAAACTATTAATATCTTCTTGGACTTGTAGCCATGTATTATAATAGTTATTAACCAGATTTTCTAGTTTTTGTTTTTCCAATTCAAAACCGTAGATATTGCGAACAACGTGCCGAAAGCTTAGGTATTCATTAAGTTTATGCACGGTATCTTCTCGTAATACAGCAGGACGATAATCTTGAGGTTTGCTCATACGATTTAATAGCCTTCTATGCCAGTCATAACTAGATGGTAAGCCACCATTTAACTCAGAAGCGATAATTTGAAAAATTCGTTCACATCCTGTATAGAAGTTATGGAGTTTTAGGGCTAAACTTTCGGCACAAATATGGGCTAGTGCCGGGTTGGTTAGCATTTCCGCTTGAACTAAACGCATTTGGCTTTCTAGCCGATTTAATCTATTAACTTCAGTGGCAATATCAAGGGCGATTTCTTGTAATTCACTGGCACTCATCGGACGCATAAAGACATTCTCCTGTTTGCAAAACTCTTTTAAGAAAATGAGGTTCTAAGTCTTCTATAGGCTTTAAATCAATCCAGCGAGCGCTAATTAAATTAACTTTTCCTAAAGCTTGAAAAAAACTTTCTGGGGGTATGCCAGCCACTGCTAGATCAATATCAGAAGTTTCCTGAAATTTACCTTTAACTAGAGAACCAAACAGGATAATTTTTGTAATTGGGAAATTTTCTTTTAAATAATCAATAACTGGCGGAAGATTTTTCCTTGCCTCTTGAGCTAATTTTTGATTATATTCCTGCTGTTCTTTTTGGCGTTTTTGCCAGTATTCAAGATAGGGATTATTAACCGACATAATCATTATAATATCGAGGATTTAGCTTAACTTTCTGCCCATTGTTCAAAGAAAATTTGAATATCTTTTTCTAAGTTTCTGTAGATTTTTCTTGCCCTGTCTAAATTAACTTTCAATTGCTCATAATCAATATTTGTGCCGTAGGCATGACGAAAAAAGTGCCGAAATCCTCGCAAACTATTTAACAAAGCGGCGGTTTCTGAAGAAATAAAAGCAGGACGAATTCCGGGGATAGGGACAGTCATTCTGTTTAATAAGGCTGTATGCCATTGCCGAGTATCGGCAATATGATTTTCAAAACAGGTAGCCACTATTTTAAGTAAATCCTCAGTGGCACTGTATAAATTATGGATTTGATAGGCAATGCTTTCCAGGCGAATGACATCATCGGGATTAACACCTTCGGCTCTAACAGCTAGTTTACCATCGATCGCTTTGATTAACTGTAATTGAGCATTTATATCAGCTTTCAACAGGATTAGTTGTCGGTTGTCCATAAAATTCCTTCTTCCCGAATTCGGTGGGCAAAATGACAGTTTTTCAGCAGAATAATATCCACCTCTCTCCCCAGATAATAGGACAGAATACTAATAGCCTCAAAGTGCAGTGCGGGATTGATATTTTCGACGGCAATATCCACATCAGAACCGGGGTGAAATTTATAGGGACGAGTCACGGAGCCAAAGATATAAGCTCGATTAATTCCGTATTTTACAGCATTTTCATGAAGCCATTGTTGAGTTTTCGCCAGCAGGGTTTGTCTTTGCTGTTCTCTTTGAATATCTTTTTCTTTGAGGATTTTATCGAGTTCTGGGGTAGGAAAAGCGCTCATGGGCTTATTTTACCATTGAGTTTAAGTAAGTGGTTCTAATTAAATAGAAGATAGATTGTGCCTTCGATCCCCCCTAACCTTGATCAGGGGGGTGCCGAACTGTTTGGTACTTTATTGATGACGACAATGCCCAATTAGCAAAGGTTTGAGCTATTACCACTACCATAAAATCACTACCTATCTTGATTTAGAGGATTTTTTCTAAACCGTAAACGAGGGATTGCAGCTGAGTAACTTTGCGGATAGAGAGGAGAACCCCCGGCATATAACAGGAGCGATCGCTGGTATCATGACGAAGGGTATAGATTTCCCCGGGGGAACCGAAAATGACTTCTTGGTGGGCAATTAAACCGGGTAAACGCACGCTATGAATACGGATGTTCTCAGCAGTTAAACCGCCTCTAGCGCCGGGGATAGTTTCTTTTTCGGAAACTTGGGCAGGATTAAAGGTTTTACCTAATTCTGCCAGTAATTCGGCGGTTTTGAGCGCCGTTCCACTGGGTGCGTCTGCTTTTTGATTGTGATGCAGTTCGATAATTTCCAGATGATCAAAGTAGCGGGATGCTTGCAGGGCAGCCTGTTGTAGTAAAACCATGCCAAGGGAAAAATTGGGGATAACTAAACAGCCGGTGCTGGCTTTTTCGGCAAATTCGGCTAAATCTTGTAGTTGTGCCGGCGATAATCCCGTAGTTCCCACCACGGGACGCACTCCATAGGCGATCGCACTGCGGGTATTGTCATAAACACCGTCGGGATGGGTAAAATCCACCATCACCCCTTGCACTTTTTCCTGAGTTGCCAGGACTAAAACACTCTGCAAATCCTCGAGAATCGGCACTTCTAGGGGTTCACAACCGGCCACTTCCCCCACATCTTGACCTCGAAAAGCTGGATTTCGATCCACTGCACCCACTAAGATCATATCGTCGGCACGAGCAACGGCTTTAATGACTTCCCGTCCCATTTTACCGGCTGCACCGTTGACAACTACAGGAATCGGTCCTCTATTTTCGGTCATGGTTAATTATTCTCCTTATATATAACCTGAGTTCGGGATAAGAAAAGGGAGAAGTGATCTGCTGAAAAACAGAAAACCATTCAGCCACCTTGCCCTAGGGTTAGTATAGATGCTTTATTCTGTCCTGTCGATGATTTTTGCCAATAATTTGCACCTCAATGCTCAAAAAGCTTACTTGCTTATGGACTGAAGACTCGACAACGAAAAATAAGCTTATGTCTGGGGGAAATTATGACGATTTTAATCGCTTTTCATACGGCGGATTCAGGCTCAGTCTGGTACATCTTCTCAGTGGAAAGGCTTATCCAATAATACTAAATCCGGTTAATGAACTACCCCGCCGCAAGCGGACGGGGTATCAGAATCAAAATAGACTCAATTGTAGATTTTGGTGTAGCTGCAGGTATTCTTTATCTTGTTCTTTTACATATCTCGCTATCATACCTTCATCCCCATGCTTTCCT
>NZ_JAPZQM010000019.1:0-4925 GCF_027530565.1 Microcystis sp. LE19-10.1B
AGGGATCGGGGGTAAAATTCAGGTACTTTTTCCCTGAAAATTAGGTAACTGACTACCTCAAAATCGGTAAAACCCTACACCCCACACCCCACACCCCACACCCTGCCCCCACCAACAAACTTTTTCAGCAGACCCTACTTACTGTCATCAAAAATATCTAACTGCTGCAGAGAGGGGGAATTATCCGACTTAACTGGTTTAATTTTCTTAATTCCTTGACGCAAACCGATCGCAATTTTACTATGTTTTTCGATTTGACCCATCACCTGCATGGCACGATCGATCACAGAAGCTGGTAAACCGGCTAATCTTCCCGCTTCGATACCGTAGGATTTATCCGCGCCTCCCGGTCGTACTTGGTGCAAAAATACTATCTCATGGGGTAATTCTTTGACCGTTACCTGATAATTGGCCACATTCTCTAAAATTGAGGCTAATTCGTTCAGTTCGTGGTAGTGAGTGGCGAAAATCGTCCGCGATTGCAGTACCGTGGCTAAATACTCCGCCACAGACCAAGCTATGGATAAACCGTCAAAAGTGGCTGTACCCCGGCCAATTTCGTCTAATAATACTAATGATCTGTCTGTGGCGTGATTGAGAATATTGGCAGTTTCGTTCATTTCCACCATAAAGGTGGATTGGCCGGTAGCGAGGTCATCCACAGCCCCCACCCGGGTGAAAATGCGATCGCAGATGGAGATTTTGGCCGACTTTGCCGGGACAAAACTGCCGGTTTGGGCTAACAATTGAATTAATCCCACCTGTCGCAGATAACAACTTTTGCCACTAGCATTGGGACCGGTGAGAATAATCAAGTCGGGGTATTCTAAACCTTCCTGATTGCCCAAATTAATCGAATTCGGCACAAAAAAGCCGGCCCCAAGGGATTGTTCCACCACGGGATGACGACCATCTTTAATATCGATAAGACGACCATCGGCGATTTCTGGGCGACAATATCCCTGATAAACGGCGATTTCTGCCAATGCTGCCAACACATCCAAAGCGGCGACTTTTGTGGCCACTTCCCGAATTTCTGGGGAAAATTCGGCCACTTGACGGCGTAAATCGCTAAAAATCTCGTATTCTAACTTATTTAATTCATCTACTGCCGTCAGAATTATATTTTCTTTCTCCTTTAACTCGGTGGTGATATAACGTTCCTCATTGACTAAAGTTTGCTTACGCACATAATCTTTTGGGGCGAAATCGGCTTTACTGCGGGGTAAACTGATATAATAACCGAAAGTTTTGTTATAATTAACCTTAAGATTACTAATACCCGTTCTTTCTTTCTCTGTCGTCTCCAGATTCTTAAACCAATCGATTACTTCCTGATAGTCGCGCCGCAGGGCATCCAATTGGGCATCAATTCCCTCACGAATCACCCCCCCTTCCTTCAGATGCAGCGGAGGAGATTCCACCAGATGCGCTATCACCTGCTGGCCTAATTTTTCTAAATCGGCGGGAATTTGCTGTAAAGCTTTCAAATAGGGCGAATTTCCCGAAGCAACCAAAGCCGCTAAATCGGCTAATTTGACTAAAGATGCCGCTAGGGAAAGTAAATCGCGGGCGTTAGCCGTTCCTGCGCCAACGCGACCGCTTAAACGTTCTATATCGTAGATTTCCCTTAATTTTTGCCGAATATCTTGGCGCAGGGCGGGATTATCCTTTAACTCTTGGATAGTATCTTGACGGGCGCGAATACCGCGAGAATCTAAGAGGGGTTGCAGTAACCAACGACGTAAGGCGCGACTACCCATGGCCGTACAAGTACGATCAATCGCCCATAATAGAGAACCATAGAAGCTACCATCGCGCACCGTTTGGGTAATTTCAAGGTTGCGACGGGTTTGCCCATCTAAAATCAAAAATTCGGAGATAGAGTAGGTTTTTAAAGGTTGTAGGGGGACTTGATTGGCTTTTTGGGTATCTTCAATGTATTCTAAGAGGCCTCCGGCGGCGCGAATAGCAAGGGGTAAATGTTCGCAGCCCATACCCTCTAGGGAACGCATTTTATAGGTGATTAGGAGACGATTTTTCGCCTCTGTGAGAGTAAAGATAGTTTGGGGACGGAGAGAATAACAAAAACTATCGGGTAAACAGGGGGGGAGATGGTCGGATTTTTCCCCAGGGCGCAAAATACGGTTTAAATCGGGGGCATTGATGGGAAAAAGGATTTCCGAGGGCTGTAAACGGCTTAATTCTAGGCTTAAAGCCGTTAAATCGCTGGCTTGGGTGGTGTAGAATTCTCCGGTGGAGATATCTGAATATGCTAATCCCCAATTTTCTCCGGTAATCACCACAGCGGCCAGAAAATTATTCTTTTTTGCGTTTAACATTCCCTCATCGGTGAGGGTTCCGGGGGTGAGCAGTTTGGTGATAGCGCGTTCTACGAGTCGTTTTTCGGCGGCTGCTTCCGTTGAATCCTCTACTTGGTCACAAATCGCCACTGCATAGCCTTTTTCCACCAATAAACGACTATAACGCTCTAGGGCGTGGTGGGGAACCCCGGTCATGGCGACTCTCCCAATCCCTTTACCCCCTTCCTTGCTGGTGAGAACTAATTCTAATTCTCTGGAGATAATCACCGCATCCTGAAAGAAACACTCGAAAAAATCGCCCACACGATAGAGTAAAAGAGCATTGGGATAGGTTTCTTTTACCTCCACATAATGCTGGTACATGGGGGTGAGTTTATCGCGATCGAGTCCGCGATAATCACGATGGGGATCTTTATTGGTAGCCGGTGGTTCTAGGGGAAAATCCGAGGGGAGAGTCATGGGTCAAAGAAAGCTGGACAATGTTTTAATGAACTGTTCCCCTTGCTGCACCTTCCCCACTCCCCTAGGCTGAGAGTGGGTACTGATGCGGGTTAGTTCCATCAAAAATTGAACGGACAAAACCGATAAGCGATAACTGACAACTGAATTTAGATAGACACTTCGCTTAATTCGCGAGTGAGATGATCAAAGGGTTCAGCGATCAAAGAGGTGTCGGCAATACCCGCCTCAGTAGCCATGGTTTGAATCATTTCGCTCATGATTTGGATACCGCGCACCGTCGGACCGATGGGAACCCCGAGGGAATTATAGGTTTCCCGCAGTCCTTGCAGTACCCGTTCATCTAGAACATTAGTATCGGCAGCCACCAGCGCATAACTGGCATAGCGGAGATAGTAATCCATATCCCGCAGACAGGCAGAATAACGACGGGTGGTGTAGGCATTACCCCCGGCGCGGATCAATTCGGGAACTTCTTCAAATAGACGAATCGCCGCCCCACGCACGAGCGCCGCCGAATTAGCGTTAATGAGGGCGGCGGCAGCTAGACGGGCAGTTCCCGAGGCAAAATATTGTTTAAGATTATCGATCGCATCTCGATCGAGATAACGTCCGGTGACATCGTATTTTCTAATCAGGCTAGTTACCGCGTCTCGCATTATTAAGTTTCTCCCAACAGCAATAAAGACATTTTTGAGTTTCGCTTTATTTATAATCTCACAGGGTTGAACTTCGGGGGACATCCCCAGTCTAACTCTCTTGCTTGTCTAACAATTTGTTGTTTTTTTGAGACATTTCTTTACATTTAAGGCATTGGCTGGACCGGCGCTGGGTGGCGGAATTATCCTTTATTAGTCGAGGTAGTGGACGAGGCACTCAAAATAACGAGATTATCCCGATGAATAATGGTTTCTGCGGCCATATAACCTAATAAACTGGCAATACGCTCGGAATGTTGACCTTTCACTCGATCGATCTCCTCACTACTATAATTAACAATTCCCCGGGCCAATTCCCGGCCTTCTTGATCGCACAATTGCACCGATTCCGAGGCGCTAAATTCCCCTGCCACTTTGGTAATCCCGGCCGCAAGGAGAGATTTTCCCCCCTGACAAATGGCTTGAATCGCCCCAGCATCGAGATAGATTTTACCCATGGGCAGTAGTCCGTAGGCGATCCAGCGTTTGCGGGCGTTATCACTGCGTTTTTGGGCCTCAAAACGGGTTCCGATCGCCTCTCCTGCCATAATTTTTAAGATATTACCAGGCTGCCGTCCCCTAGTAATCGCCATTTCTACCCCGGCGCTGGTGGCAATCCGGGCCGCCGCCAATTTAGTCGCCATACCCCCGGTCCCCCACTGACTGCCACTACTACCGGCATCGATCGATAGTTGCGCTAATTCCGCGGGACTAACTCGGGCAATAGCCGCCGCTTCGGGAAATAGCCGCGGATCGGCACTGTAGAGGCGATCCACATCGGTGAGGATAAATAACCAGTCAGCCTCGATTAAACTGGCTACAAGGGCTGATAAAGTGTCATTATCGCCGAATTTTAACTCATCGATCGCCACCGTATCATTTTCGTTGACAATGGCAATCACCCCTAATTCAAACAAAGCCTGAAAGGTATTATAGGCGTTGACATAACAGGTGCGTTCCATCAATTCGGGACGGGTCAGCAAAATTTGGGCGATCGGTTGACCAAGACTGGTAAAGAGGTCATCATAGATCCGCATCAGACGACCTTGGCCGACGGCGGCGATCGCTTGTTTGAGGGCGATTTTTTTCGGTCTTTCCTGTATTCCCAGACGACGGCAGCCCACCCCCACGGCCCCGGAAGATACTAATACCACCCGATGACCGGCAGCGCGCAACCGGGTGAGGACTTCCACTAAAGCGGCGATCGTGGATAGGGATAATTGGCCGGTTTGATTATCGGTCAAACTGGAAGTACCGATTTTGATCACTATGGTTTGGTTCATCGTCAAGGGGTGTGGGGTGTAGGGTGTGGGGTGTGGGGTGTGGGGTGTAGGGTGTGGGGTGTGGGGTGTGGGGTGTAGGGTGTGGGGTGTAGGGTTTTACCGATTTTGAGGGGGTCAATTACTTAATTTTCCCCCCGATCACTCCCATGTCCGGTACTTTT
>NZ_JAPZQM010000357.1:0-1736 GCF_027530565.1 Microcystis sp. LE19-10.1B
CTCTGCTCTTTCTTCTTCTTTAAGAGCTTTTTGTAAGTTTTTCTTTTCTTCTAAGTCTAGGAAATCTTTGGCTGGCATAAGTAGGATTTTTCTCAAGTTACTATTTCTATTTTAGGTGGTTTAAGTGCGTTTTAGCTTATCAAAATATTCAGATCGTAAAAGCAAAAGATTTTCTAGATTTCTTAACTCGAAATAATAACCATCAATTATGAACTTTACTCAATGGGATTTTATTAAAAGATATTCGCGAAGCAAGATTATCCGTGGGAGACGTGGGGACATTGGTAGAAAAACATCAAATCGAGGGATTAGAAACCGGGTATAGTGTCGAATTTTTCGATAGGTTGGGAAAAACGATTACTGTTGTCACCATGGCCGAAAATTCCCTCCGTTTCCCCACCCACGAGGATCGACCTTGACTCTACAGGACTGATATTTTCCCATCTTTAGCAGAATATCGGCATCTAGAAGAGGGTGCGATCGCACGGCAGTTATAGTTGAGAGGGTGTGTTACACTAGCCTTAAGGCACTGTGTAGGCCGTAATCGAATTACTTCTCAACAATCCATTATGATAAAAAATCTACGAGTTAGTTATGATGGAATGGTTTTCCGTCCCGAAGAAAAGATTGAATTAGAACCCAATACCCATTACATCATCCAAATTATTTCTCGGGAAGATCCACTAGAAAATAACCATAAAAATGCTTGGGAACTGTTAGAAGAAATGGCTGGCACCTATGAAGCTCCAGAAGATTGGTCAAGGGAACACGATCATTATTTATATGATACTCCCAAAAGAAATATAAGCGATGAATAAGTCCAAACTTTTTTTAGATACGGTCTTTATCCAAGCAATTCTCAATCCTCATGATCAATATCATCAAATTGCTATGCAGTTCCTCCCCTATGTAAAAAATGCAACAGCAGTTTGGGTTACTGAAGCCATTTTTATGGAGGTTGGTAATGCTCTTAGTCATTACAATCGTCCTAAGGTTTCTGCCTTTATCAAGCAATGCTATCAAACCGATAATTTATTCGTTGTTACTATCACTTCTACTCTTTTTCAAAAAGGCTTAAAGCTCTACGAATCAAGATCTGATAAAAGCTGGGGATTAGTAGATTGTTTTTCTTTTATTGTTATGGAAGAAAATCAAATTACCGACGCTTTAACTTCAGATGTTCATTTTATTCAAGCAGGTTTTCAAGCTTTACTACGATAATTAATTAGCGATCACCATTTAGTTAAAGATATAATTTTACGGCAAGCGCGAAGATGAAAGGATTTTCTAGGCCGATAATTTCTCGATTCTAACCGATCGAAGCCCGGAAGGTGTAGGCGAACCGAAAACCCTCTCCATTAAGGACTCGTGTTAAACTGATTAATCATGCTATTGTCTAGAAGCGACCTATGCCGAACTTAACCTTAAGCAATGAACAAGTTATCGACTTATTCAAACAACTCCCCGAAGACCAGAAACGGGAAGTTTATAAAATTCTCATTCTCAGTCAGTGGAGACAGTTGGAACCAGTATTTAATGAAGGAGCAGAAAGAGCTAGAATCGTAGCCAAAGAACGCGGCTATGATTGGGATACCATGACCGAAGACGAGAGAGAAGAATTTATCGATGAAATCGTTCACGAAAAATAGTGACCTATGTAGTTGTTTTTGATACAAATATATTAATCTCTGCTTGGCTGTCTAAAAACAGCCCTACATTTTCCTGTTTATCGTTAG
>NZ_JAPZQM010000593.1:0-2591 GCF_027530565.1 Microcystis sp. LE19-10.1B
GCCACTCTTAATCGTGTCTTGGAACGAAATAGAGGCTTTTAAAGACTGCGTACATGGAGAATTAAAACAAGAATTACCCTCGAAAAGCCTATTTTTCCACTAAGTATTTATGCTCATTGCAAAGGTGAGATGCTCCCGATACCAGTGACCATGAATGGATTTGGCGACAGTTTTTAGTCAATAATAATGTTCGGGATGATTTAGGGCGCATTCTTGATAAAATGATCGAGTTTGGGACAAGAAAGCGTTATCAGTCAGCGCGGGAGATTTTACAAGATTTGACGGGACAATCACCAGCAACTTCAATACAATCACCAGCAACTCCCCGTTATTCTCCAACACCAGCAACCCCCGTTATTCAAACACCACCACCGCCTAAAGTTGCTGCTAATATTGTGCTTAAAAGTGCTAGGGGGGTTAACTATTCTCGATTACAGCAACTCCTAGCAGCAAGAAAGTGGAAAGAAGCAGACGAAGAAACAGGTAAAGTTATGTGTCGGGTCGCCGGAAGGGAAAGCGAAGGATGGTTGAGACGAGAGGATATTGATAATTTTCCCTGTGAAGATTTACGAACTATTAACCAACTTTGGCTAAATTATAGTAACGGTAAGTTTGGCTTCAGCGTCCAGAAAGACATCTATGAGAGTCTTGGTAGCACGATAAAGTATAATGGCGAAATAGAAGATGTGGAAGTATTGGAAAAGTTCGCCGATAGCGTCGGCTGGAGACAAGGAGGTAGGTGGTTGACAGGCCGACAATTAACTTTTAATTCAGCAGTCTTTAATTCAGCAGTCCCCAAGGGACACCTACCCGTACCTGGGGTTTTCGGTGGGGAGAAAAGTGTGTTTCTGGGTATTGCTGCGTGTGGTGTGCCTTTTCTCGCGCAAAGACTTGTAACCTTTAGGATATGACGATCTCAGGTCTTTTATCAAGTCTAATTTTAGTGCTTTTGATCAGGTAAACATCGCATTTTGCGGAACTCGATACCTGGCACTGATTGCTTCGCCAAGTCAAAGGAAGCTTTTTTCCGACAAAGATGTCATTGCGAGGGGGGATATTCACGTTAACCTTCATCTCTCAACCAATATCCCCCCGAAGCAATCTTTCTCGTCGTTATATTCAGGTAGAATGAATGATAAAAGTGGTGCGCTATAATTAGAACTTTTTCATTGAATAAAAAATCATGACTAAATTATTAGAACTTGCTCTCAAAAAATTAGCTACTCTGTCAGCAGATCGACAGGAAAATATTGCTCAATTAATCCTTAAAGAAATAGGGGAAAATATAGAAAATGAGCCAATAAAAGACAATGATTCCCCATCTTTACCCCCATCTATTGGGATGGGAGCTAGTGGAATGTCTGACCTATCAACTCGTTGCGAGGAATTATTGTGGCAGGACGAAAGATAATAGCAGATACCAGTGGAATTATTGCCCTATTAGACCGAGACGATCACTATCATTTTATTGTCGTAGAAGCGATCAGAAATCAGCAAGTTTTTGTGCCTGTGACGGTATTACCAGAAGTTGATTATAGCGGTTCTCGCATCTATGCGGCACACTTAAACCTTTGCTGATTAAGCTGTTCAGGATCGGGAATGTACCTCTTGTGAATCAGAAACGCTATATTTAGCGACTAAATATCTCGGTGAAAGAGTAGCTAGAGCTTTTTTGATGGATATTACACAGGGAAAATATAGTTTGCTTCCCTTCGATTTAGAAGATTTAGAAAAAGCTCTTAAAATTATGACTCGTTATCAAGATTTACCGTTAGGCTTAGTTGATGCTAGTTTACTGGTCATGGCAGAACGCTATTCTATTAACCAAATTCTGACATTAGACCACAGACATTTCAATTTAATTCAATCCGATAACATGAGCTACTTTATTATTCTGCCTTAAATATGAACTTGAGATTGCCATGATATCCATAACTCCCCACCTGCAAATTATTTTAGAAAAACTACAAACCCTTACTCCGCATTACACACTTATTTTCAGGAGTTAATATGAATACACCCCAAACAACAGCCGATGGCTTAAAAATTCTTTACCAACGTTATTATGCTAATAATCCAGAGCGTCAATTAGAATTAGAAAAAGCTCGCATTGATGACGAAGTAGCCAGAAAAATATTTAAGATCAAGGAAACATATCATCTTTCAACAAAGGCTTTAGCAGAATTAATTCATACTAATGAATCAATTATTGAAGCTTTAGAAAATGCTGACTATGAAGGAAACTCTTTTTTGTTGTTAAATCTCCTCGCTACATCCCTAAAAATGAAGGTTGAATTTGAATTAGTTCATTAGGTTTTTTTTAGGAATAGCATAACGCACCCTACACTCTTTGATTGCGAGAGGGTGAGACCAGCGTTAATCTTTATCTATCTAGGGTCTGCTGAATAAATCTAAAAACCTTGTTGGATAAGGCTTTTAGACTTTTTTGACCTCAAAAAGTGCCGACCATTGGAGGGATCGGGGGTAAAATTCAGGTACTTTTTCCCTGAAAATTAGGTAACTGACTACCTCAAAATCGGTAAAACCCCACACCCCACACCCCACACCCCACACCCTGCCCCCACCAACAA
>NZ_JAPZQM010000425.1:0-21148 GCF_027530565.1 Microcystis sp. LE19-10.1B
TAGGGTTGGCTGAATAAATCTAAAAACCTTGTTGGATAAGACTTTTAGACTTTTTTGACCTCAAAAAGTGCCAGCCATTGGAGGGATCGGGGCGAAAATTCCTGGACTTTTTCCCTGAAAATTAGGTAATTGACCGTCTGAAAATGGGTAAAACCCTACACCCCACACCCCACACCCCACACCCTGCCCCCACGAAAAACTTTTTCAGCAGACCCTAAGTAGCTGGTTATAATTAAATTAAAAATGGATTTTAGGTTCGATCCCCCCTGCCCCCCTTAATAAGGGGGGTGCCGATAGGCGGGGGGAGCTAAAAGTTTTTAATGCCTACCTACTTATGTCTGTTGAAATTGAACGGAAGTTTCTGGTTAAAGGGGATTCTTGGCGATCGCTTGCGACTGGCAAGTTGTATCGTCAGGGATATATTCCTACCCAAGATGGATTGACAACTGTGCGAGTTCGTGTGGTTGGAGAGCGGGGTTATTTAACCATTAAAGGCAAGACTGAGGGCATTAGTCGTCAGGAATTCGAGTATGTAATTCCCCTAGAAGATGCGGCGCTCATGTTAGAAAACCTCTGTAAGAAACCTTTAATTGAAAAGATTCGTCATCGCATTTCTCTGGATAATTTAACTTGGGAAGTTGATGAATTTTGGGGGGATAATCAAGGTTTGATTATGGCTGAAATTGAGTTAGAACAAGAGGATCAAGTCATTACTATTCCCGATTGGATCGGCGAAGAAGTCACGGGAGATGAGCGATACTACAATATCAATTTACAGAAATTTCCCTATAAAATGTGGTGATTGTAGTATTAATTTACTCCCAGTTTAACTCTGGGTAGATAGGGCTTTTTCTGTTTCGTTTAGCTTATTCGTTACCCGTCGGAGAACGCCATTAATAAAGCGATAACCTTCATCATCAGAATAACGTTTGGCTAATTCGATCGCCTCATTGATTGCTACTTTTTGAGGTATATCCAGATAGAGCATTTCTGCCACGGCAATTTGCAGGATATCCCGATCGATTCTTGGTAAACGATGTAGTTGCCAATCCACTAAAGCACCGGTTAATTCCTGTTCGATTTCCGCACGACGACGATAGACTGTACCGATTAATTCTAGGGCATATTCCCGCACTTCGTACTGACTAGATAACTGGACAATTTCGGGAAAATCTATCACGGTTCCTAAACGATTAATGGCATTGTGGGTAAGAGAAATTGCTTCTTTTACCATGGTTTGGGCGCTTTTTAGATTTGTTGCCTTAGTATCACTAGCGAGAATCCGTTCATTACCACGACTAATTTCAGCGGCAGCGGTTTCTAAGGTTTCTTGAATTTCGACGGTTAAGGTTCTAACTGCAACTAAAATTAAATCGTTTAAAGTTTGCTGTTCTAGGTTTTCAGGATTGCCTTTAATCTGACTTAAACTCAAAAGGGCAAGTTCTCGAGCAATGCGACGGGGTTGTTGACGGGGAGGCATAGAAATTTAGAAGGAGAGGAAAGAGAATTATACAACTTTATCGATCGCTATCCGGTTGGGTTAATTTTTCTCGGCGATCAATTCTTGACTAACATCTATTTTAGCATAAAAGCTGCCAAGATTTAACTTTTCAAGTTTTAATTAGACAAAAGACAATATCTATCTTGAATCTCCCCTAATTTAGTCTCAGCTTCTTGAGCATTAATGGCTAATTGGGCAAACTCTAGAAAGCGTTTTAATTCCTTGCGTAATAAATTCCTTTCTACTTCCCAGGTTTCTCGATCTAAGGTGGGTGGCATAACGATCATATCAAATAAAGTGGCCTGTTTTTTATCGGGATGGGGGCGCAATATTCGCCCGCGACGCTGAATAAATTGTCGAGGATTACCACTACTAGCCAGAATGACTGCGTTTTGAATTGATGGCAGATCTACTCCCTCATCTAAACATCTAATTGCCACTAATCCTTGCAGATAACCCTCCTCAAATTGTTGGCGAATTTTTTCTCGTTCTTCTAGGGAAGTTTCTGCGGTGTAGATAGCAACTCGATAACCTAATTGATTGCCTAACAAATGAGTAACTGCCTCTACCTGACGACGATAATTAGCAGTGTAATTTTCCAGATAACCATCCCCACAATAAAACAAAGTATGATCCGTATCTAAACGCTCTTGCATCAGTTGTTGTAAAGCCTGTAATTTATTACTTGCTGAACCAACTAATCGCGATCTTTGCATTAACAAAGCGGTGAGGTTTTCATTACCATTTAAATTACTATTTTTCTGCAAAGTCCAGCCGATTCTTTGGGTTAATTTTGCGTATAATAAAGCCTCATTATCGGTTAATTCAACCAATACTGGATAATAAAAATAACTGACTAAAGCTCCTTTTCTAATAGCATCACCTAGGGTAAATTCTGGTTGTAGAATTTGTCCAAAATATTCAAGAATAGCGTCGGTTCCTTCCTGATCAAAATATCTTTCAGGAGTGGCAGATAAAGCCAATCTTAGACCTAAAGAACGGGGTAATAATTCTTCTAATCGGGGGGAACCTAAATTATGGGCTTCATCACCAACGATTAAAGTTTTATCGGGAAAAAATTTTATTTGTGATTGAAACCCCTCGCTAATAAAAGTTGAGTTAGTAGTTAAAATAGTGACAAATTTTTGATTACCCGCTTGCACATTATATAATTCTGTGGATAGTTGACTTTGCCATGTATGGACACTTTCGTAGGCTAAAATCGGTTTAAGATTAAATTTTTCCGCTTCTCGTTGCCATTGATTGACTAGGTGACGATAGGGGCAAATTACTAATAATACTTGCAGTTCTATCGCTTCGTAAAGTTCCATGGCAATAGCTAAAGCAGTAATAGTTTTACCGCTGCCGGTGGCCATTTTTAAAGTTCCTCGTCCCCGATTACGAAACCAACTGATAATCGCTGTATTTTGGTAGTCTCTCAATTCTAAATTGGGAGGAATTCTAGGAATACCAGAGGGATTAACTCGATAGAATCCTCGCAATTCAGCAACTTGTCTGAGCTTGCGGGAATTAAGAAAATCTCTAGTTATTTTTTCCCAATCTATCCAGCAACTATTCATAGAACCTCTTGGAAAAATCAAAAATTGTTGTTAGGGTTAGGAGTCAGGATTCGGTCGTCAGGATTCGGTCGTCAGGAGATTGTTTTTATTTAGGGTTTGCTGTTCGCAAGAGGTTTATACTAAATCCTGTTTAAAAGGTATAGGGGAGCAGCGGAGCGCCGGAGCAGGGAGAAACAATCCATAGCTTGGGAGTTCATCACACTATTAAAAATAGTTTTTGTATAAGCTCAAAAATAGCAAAAAGCCAAAAAGCTAAAAGCTAAACGTTGCTGCCTATACAATTGGGATGGACTAAAAAGACCATCCCACAGCTGTCAAACCACTCTTAACTGTTATCCTAGAAACCTAGGGAATGATTGAGATAATTTACCTGGTCGCTACTTCTTCTTTTTGGGGAGTATTTTGCCGAAGTTTTTCTTGATCTTTGCGACGTTTTTTAGCATAAAGTTGGATTGTCACCGCCATTAATACCACTAAAGCTACAATTAACCAAGTGGTCAAATCGAGGGGTAATTGATTTTTAAATACTGCCAAAAGGACAATAACTACCAATAACAGGGTTGGTGCTTCATTTAAGGCCCGAAATTGCTGTCCCGTCCAATTACATTCCCCTTTTTCTAGCTTTTTCATGATGCGACCACAGTAGAAATGATAGAGCAGTAAAAGAGCCACAAAGGATAATTTAATATGTAACCATCCCGATTTTAAAATTTCTGGTTCTGTGGAGATTAAACCGATCGCCATGGCCACGGTGACAATCATCCCAGGTGTGGTAATGATATTGTAGAGTCGCTTCTCCATGATCTCGTATTGCGCTTTCAGAATAGCTTGTGCGGGTTCGGTTTGTGTTGCTGCCTCCGCATGATAGACAAACAAACGTACCAAATAAAATAGTCCCGCAAACCAAACAACTACCCCAATCAGGTGAAATGCTTTAAACCAATAGTAAGCCATAGTCTATATTGTGATGTGAGTCCCGAATTAATTAGTCTAAGAGTTATCCATAGTTACTAATTCTGTACGCAAACGTCGCACTTTGAATCAGCTTTGTACGCTTTGACCCGTACAGGGCTAACTACAAGCCTCTCTATCGGATTCTTGCTAAATGCAACCTCTCCGACTACCTTTCTCCCTATATTTAATGAACCATTAATATCTGCTCCATAGAGATAACCTGACGAACTTCTAAACAATCCTCTTTTAACTCTCTTGCCCAAATATTTTTCTTGTTTGCCAATTGGTTCCAAATCTAAGAAACTACATTTAGACGTATAGCTTTCATTAGTCGTAATGACTTTTATTCCGACTAAAATTGCCTTGTAAGTTAGTTGTTCAATAAATCTTGAGTGAGGAATATTCACAAATGACTGATTATTTCTATCCCCAATATTAAGGTTTTGTTTCCAGCCTTGATTCTGACCAATAACTAAAAGGTTAATTTGATGAGCTAGTAATTTATCAATAATAGATCTACTAGCGGTGTGGAGGTAATAATCCACCTGGCAATTACGCTTTAAAGTTAAACCTTGTATTCTTTTACTGGTCTTCTGTAAACTGGGTAATTCCGATTTGAGTTTAGCTAGTGTCTTGTTGTATTTTTGATTGCATGATTTTAACGCTTTCCCACATAGTAAAGTTGGCTTAAATTCGGGAATATTAGAGGTGACAGCTGCTAGGTTATTTAATCCTAAATCAACAAAAGCATATCTTTCTCCCTCCTGACTTGGTGGGGATGGTTGTTCATAGACAATCTCTAGATAATAAGCGCCCGATTTAGGAATAATTCTGACCTCTAAGACTTCTTTTAAATTGGTTTTAAACTCTAAATTAGTTCCTGAGAGTTTGATTAAACCCTGCTTCAAGGCTTTTTTAGAGATGGCTTGATAGTTATAAGTTAAAACGTTTCTACCTTTTTTCTTATCTTTATAGCGTGGTAATTTCGGCTCTCCTGTAAATTTATTAGGCGATTTTTTGAATTGTTCTTCTGCTTTTTGATAGGATTTAAAAGTTTTTTCTACTTGCTTTAATACTAACTGGCTTACTTTAGCTGGTAACGCTTGATAATCTGCGCTTGTTTTCAAAGCATGGTGTAACTCAGTCATGGTTAGAAATGGCTGATGTGAAAAGAAAGCTTGACGGTTTAAATAGACAGCACAGTTATAGAGATTCTTTGATAAAAATGCCAACTTATCAAATGCTAAATAATTCTTTTTATTAAATTTGATTAGATGTCTTTGAACTAATTTCATGCTCTTCCTCCAAGCACTTAATTAAACATTCAGTTTTTCTTGTTCTTTGTCTTATCGAATACAGTCGAGCGCAAAATGAAGTGATTATGCTGACAAAATCTGGCATTAAATCATCTTTTCTTTCCTCGGCTAAATTGACTACTTCTATGTGTCGGTTTGTTTGGGCTAAAAGAACTTTTAAATAATTAAACCCTACTCTACTCAATCGGTCTTTATGTTCTACGACAATCAAGTTATAATCAGTTTGTTCTAGAAGTTTTAATAATAGCTTTCTCTGGTCATTAACCCCACTTCCTACTTCTTTAACTACTCTGACAATTTGATAGCCTTTCGCCGTACAATAAGCCTCTAATCTTTTCGCCTGAGTCTCCAAGTTAGATTTATTTTCTGAACTAGAAACTCTTGCATAAATAGCAACTTTATTTTCACGCACTGAACGGTCATCTTCAAAAATAATAATTGTTCCTGTGGGAAGACGTTCTCCTTGTAACTGCCCTCGATTCCACATCCTCCAAGCAGTGTCATAACTGATCCCCTTTTTCTTGGCATAATCTGATAGTTTCATTTGAACTGTAAGGTAAACTTGCACTAACCACAGTAGCAGTCGTTTGCTGTTATTTGCGTATATTTTTGACAAAACTTTACAATACTTTCCCAGACTATCCCTATACAAAAGTTTAGACGGAAAATAGGGGTTGCGGGTTAGGGAGCAGGGAGAGGGATGTGGGGTGTGGGGTGTGGGGTGTAGGGTGTGGGGTGTGGGGAGCTTTTTCAGTAAACAATAAACTAAAAACTCACATCTGATAACTGATAACTGATAACTGATAACTGATAACTGTCTCCTAACCCAATGTTGGACAAAGATAAGCAAAAATTATTGATTAACTCCAAAAACTTGAGAATATTTAAATTAACATTCCGCAATATTTACAAATTCTTAAGAATTAATTGAGAAAGATTTTTATTTAACAACGATGTTATGATGGTTACAGCGATTTTATGGAATTTCATAATGGCTTTTTCTGTGCTTTTTTGGGCAGCAACGGTTGAAACCCTTGCCACACCTAGAAGGTCATCCTAATTAAGACAGGTAAATGAGTCAATTTCACCCACAACGATGATCTTTTTTTTGTGTAGTTTTATTGCAAAAAAAAAGTTTTTTTGACAAAAAGCACAAAGTATGATGCGGCCTAGCGGATTTCTAGCTGCGAGTAGTTATTGGAGAGAAGGGAGCAGGGAAGTGGGGAGTGGGGAGAGAAAGTTCGAGCATTTGTACTAAAAATTCCAATACGCAGTTTAAATTCAGTACAGATTAGCTAATTATCTAAGAGCAAAGGTCGCAGAAAACCGCCATAATTCTCGTCATCTGTACCGATAAAGACTTCTACTTCACCTCTAGGAGATTCTCTGGTAGTCACCGCTTCCACTTTGGAGCCGTCGATTTCTGCAATTTTTTGGGGATTAGGGGCAAGAATTAGGCTATTATCGGCTGTAACTTGACCAATACGGTAAACAGCACTTCTAAACACTCCCGCATTATCTGGCTCGTCAGCGGAAGCTATGTAGATATTACCTTGCTTATCTACGGCTAAATCGGAGATGAGGCGAATATTTTTACCACTACCAAAAGGACTCCGAAAAGTTACCGACTGAAATTCCCCGAATTTTAAGGGATTGAACGAGATATCCGTCCAGCGAATTTTTGTACTCTCTTGACTATCGGCCCGTTCTGCGTAGATAAATAGATAACGATCGCCTTGCCGACTAACAGCGATCGCCTCTACATTTTCCACCGCCATCGGCCAATTTATTTGCTCAACTATCTTGACTTTTTGCTGGTTGTATGCTATTAAAAATAGTCTTTGAAAAGGTTTTTTCTCGCCACTTTCAGCCAACAAAAATAAATTAGTTTCAGGAATAGAAGTAATACTTTCGAGATCGTTACTCAATCCCTCTGGATTTGGCCAATCTACCCTTAAAACCTGCCATAATAGCGGTTTTTCCTCTGTAGGTAGTTGTAAAAGACTCAGCCTTGGTTGAGATGGATCACTGTTTTTGCCCTTATTTTTGGCATCGTGAACCCCTAGAAAAATATCCGCTTCTACCCAAGCTAAACCACTGAGATCCGGGAGATAAGTCTCCAGTCGTCTCGATTGTTGGGCAAAAGAGACTTGCACGGCCGAAAAAAAGAAAACTAGCCCTAAAATACCCGAAAAAAGAGTTTTTAGTAGGTCATTCTTCCTAAAAAATGCTCTATTATCTAACATATATCTCCTAACTCCTAATATCACTGATTAACTCCTCCACCACGCGATTTAAACCGACGGAATGGGAAGCTTTACATAAAATGCGATCGCCAGAATCGATCACGTCCTTCAAACGATTAATTAAATCTATATGAGTTTGAAAACATTCGCAAGCGACCCCAGTAGCGGACTCAGCAATAAATTTAGCTTCTGGGTCATCTACCAAGACAAACAAGCGATCTATACCTAGTTTTTGCACCCTCTCACCCACTTGGCGATGTAATTGCTCCGAAAAAGACCCTAACTCCTTCATCGTGCCTAAAACAGCAATATGACGCTGACCGGGAGTAGCTTTCAGTAAATCCAAGGCCGCTAACATTGATTCTAGACCCGCGTTATAGGTTTCATCGAGGAGTAGGATATCTGGCTCTAATTGGTAACGTTTGGCCCGACCACTGGGTAAATTAACCTTAATTCCCTCTTGCAAAGAAGTCCAATCGATGCCTAAAATTTTCGCTACGGCCAAGGCCGCCATAAAATTTAAAGCATGATGACGACCGGATAAAGGTAAGTTAAAATCTAGTCCATTTACTCGTAAAGTAGTTAAATCCAGTAATTCCCCGACTATATCGCCGCCAGAGAAGCCATAGGTAATTGTTTCCCCCTGCCATACCCGTTTAGCTGTTTCGGTAAGTAAAGGGTGATCGTAGTTAAGAACAGCTATACTACTAGAAGGAGACTCGGCCAATAACTCACCCTTGGCCTCTGCGATCGCTGCTTCCGACCCTAAACGACCGATGTGAGCGGTTCCCACATTAGTAATCACTGCGATCGTCGGTTGGGCGATTTGAGCGAGCAGGGCAATTTCTCCCCGTCCCCGCATTCCCATCTCGATTACGGCACTATCGTGAGTTTCATCCAGTTCGAGGAGAGTTTTCGGCACTCCGATCTCATTGTTATAATTAGCTAGGGTTTTATGTACCTTTCCCCGGGTTGCTAATACCGAAGCGATTAATTCTTTAGTCGTGGTTTTCCCCACCGATCCTGTAATAGCAATCACGGGTATAGTAAATTGATTCCGCCACCAATGGGCTAATTGCTGATAGGTTTCTAGGGTATTCTGGACCAGGAATACAGGAATATTACTAGAGTAATTTACCGAAACTGGCTGATCGACAATCAATGTCGCCGCTCCTTTTTCGATAGCCATATCGATAAAATCATGACCATTAAAATTATCACCTTTTAAGGCCAAAAATGCTTGCCCTGACTCAATACTACGGCTATCAGTATTAATGCCAGATACTAAACTATCGGGACTAAAACTTATGTCACCATTATCTTGTAAGGACAATAATTGAGCTAGTTGATTGAGGGATAAATGAAAGGCCATAGACAATAAAAATACTTAGGATTAACATACTCCCACCGTCAAGCTACGCTGTGACGGGGGATTCTTTCCACATCGCTGTTAGAAATTCCTTGTTCAACGAGACAACTTAGATTCTCAATGTCTCCACTGAAAATCCAGAGGTCGGACTCTCCCAAGGCGTTTGGGTCGGTTTCTGTTTGCCCAACAGTACCGTTGAGATGATTTCCCAAATATTGTAACCCTTTTTTAAGAATATTTATTGCTGCATTATGATCCCTATCTAAGATTGTTTTACAGTTAGGACATTGATGAGTTCTAGTGCTTAATGTTTTTTGAACTCTCGTCCCACAAACTGAACAATCTTGAGTCGTGAAATGGGGAGGAACAGCAACACAAACAATCCGATAAATCTTGGCAAAATAATTCAACCATTCGGTGAATTGATACCAAGAAGCATCAGAAATCGACTTAGACAGCTTACGGTTTTTGACTAAGTTTCTTACCTTTAAAGCTTCATAGACTACCAGATCATTAGACTGGACTAACGCCAAAGCGTCTTTAATTGCTTTGTCTTTACGTTGTCTTGATACTTTCAGGTGAAGCCTAGCTACTTTTATCCGTTGCTTATGATAGTTTTTAGACTGTTTCTTTCCTTTACGGAATTTCTTAGATAATCGTCGTTGTGCTTTTTGAAGTCGTTTTTCTGACTTTCTTAAATAACGTGGATTCTCTACAGTATTACCTTGAGCATCGGTATAAAATTCCTTTAACCCTAAGTCAATTCCTGTTATTTGTCCCGTCGGTTTATGGTATTCTTGCCGTTCTACGTCAATCAGAAACTGGCAATAATAACCGTCAGCACGTCTAACAACTCTTACCCGTTTAATCTGTTGCTCTGAATAATAAACTAATGTCTTTTGACTACACCATAAATCAAATTCTCCTGCTTTAAAGCCATCGGTAAATCTGATTTTACGTCGATTATCAGATAGTTTGTAGCCCGTTAGTTTATACTCAACCGAACGGCTATGCTTTTTGAACCGAGGAAAACCCTTTTTCCCAAGTATCTTAGCATGACAATTCTGGTAAAACCTAGTAATTGATTGCCAGGCTCTATCAGCAGCCGATTGACGAGCTTGAGAGTTTAATTTATTAACCCAAGGGGTCTCTTTATTATTAGCTAGTACCGCACAAAGTTTTTGGAGATCATTGCGGGTTGTTCCTTTATTTTCTATCCAATAACGAACACAAGAGTTACGCACAAACTGAGAAGTTTTGATAGCTTCATCAAGCTGGTGATATTGCTCTGGGGTTCCGTTTTTTAGCTTTGCTTCTACGACTAGCATCTAACAATCCACGACCATTGGTTAAATTAATTATAACACAGTTTACCTACAGATGGTAGAATTAAACCGATGCTCCGCGGTTGATATTCTGGTCGGATTTCATCCCCCGCAAAGGTGAGTATCTTGTCGAAAAATGTAGCGGGGGCATTCATCCGACATTTTAGGTAAATTCCGAATTATCTAGAAGATGGATTTAGGTTTAAATGTGACTTAGATCACATACAATCGGGGTTTCCTTTCGCTAACTTAATTAGCAGGGTACGCTGCCTAAATTTTTAGTAATCTGGGCATAGTCCGCAAGCTTGGCCGGGTAAGCCAAGGGGAATTTTCCCAAACTTGCCAAGCTAAAAGGGATCGACTCGATCAGTACAATGACCCAAAATAGGGGCATCCTCAGAAGGGAGCATCTACTATCTAATCACAATTGACCCCTTTATGGTCATAGCCCTAAAATCCATCCGCTTACTGATTTAGGAGGGCTGAATCAAATAACCATGGCTAGTCTAAACACTGGACAAAGACAAACAAGAGACGAAGAACAGCTACTATACGATTATTGGCTCGACCGCGCCAGGACCGATTCCCCCGAGCAATTAATCGAGAATTTTCGTCGTCTGTTTATCGAAGGTGGCGGTTATCAAGAAGCTCCTATTTATTTAGCCCTAGAGCGTCTTGTCAAGGCCAAAGATCCCGAAATTCGTTTTTATCATTTCTTTAACCGCTGCTGTCATATTTTAATGAATCGATGGCAAACGCAGCCCGCCCATCAGCCAGCAATTCCCGAATTGGTATCGCTGCTGGAAAATTTGCCCTCCCCACCTCCCGGACATTACAGCAGCCCCAATAATTTGCGCCATCTGGTCAAAAATTTTACCCTCTCGGATGACTACGTTAGGATGCAGCGTCTGGCGAGAATTATTAGCGGCCAATACAGCGAAAAAACCGCCGCTTCCCTAGGAACCCTGATTAATCGTTATCCCTATCTCTATGATTACTATTTACTCGGTGATGACAGTCCCCGAGAACAGCGACAAACCGTTAGACGTATTAAGGTGAAAACCGAGAGCCGTTTCGAGGTAAATCTCTCTCGTTATGTCACCTATCAGGTACGTTTGGCACAGGCGGCCCATAGCCCAAAAATCAGGGAAGAAGCGGGGAGAATCATTCAACCAGTAGAAAATCCCACCCTGCTCAATGATAAGGAACTAAATCGCGCCCTCAAGCATTATCTGGGGACGGTAGCAGGAAATTATACTTATAAGGAGCTTTCGCAAAATTTTCTGGCGAATACAGTTTATAGCCCTACCTATAAAGATTTTAAAAATGACCTCTACGATTATCTGATTACCTCCTTAGACTACGGCAAGGGGCAATTTAACAAAAAACTCGACGATGTCCTGCAAAATACTCTACCCCACTGCGATCAACAAAAACCGAGTGAATTTCTCAGGCTGCGTACTTCTAGCCAACTGTTAAATTATCTGGTGGTGGAAAGCGGGCAAAAACCCGATCATTACATTTTTATGGATATGATCACCAATATGGGGGTAACTCGGACTGTGGGGTTATTGCTCAAGTTGATTTTGATCTGTCCCCAGGCAAAACCCCACTTAGATAAACGTTTTGCGATTCTATTTAACCACTACGAGAGTTATTCTTGCGATCAAGTGCCTTGGTTGGTTAAATCCCTAGAAAATCTGCAAGTAGCTTTTAGTATTCATTTCGGTCAAGCTGATTTGTCCTGTCTCCGTCAAATCCAGTGATCAGCTGTTCGCTATCTAAATTACTTGTTAAGACTGTCTATGAGAGGAGAAGGGGGGAAGTGGGGAAGGGGGGAAGTGGGGAAGTGGGGAAGTGGGGAAGTGGGGTGTGGGGTGTGGGGTGTGGGGTGTGGGGAGAATAAATAAAATAATCTCCTATCTCCTGACTCCTATCTCCTGACTCCTATCTCCTATCTCCTGACTCCTGACTCCTGACTCCTGAATCCTGAATCCTGAATCCGTCAAATCGATTAAAAAGTTAAGTAATCTCAACTTCTAGCCAATGGTGACCCGGAGCTAGGGGATAATTAAACCATCGTCATTTAGGCTGCGTTTATCCGTGAAAATTATCGTTATCGGCAGTGGTGGTCGAGAACACGCCTTGGCTTGGAAACTGCTGCAATCGCCCGAAGTAGAACAAGTGTTCTGCATTCCAGGTAATGGGGGAACGGCAATTTTACCTCAATGTGAAAATATCCCCATAGCAATGGAGGATTTTGCCGAAATTAGCCGCTTTGTCCGAGAAAATTGCGTCGATCTGGTGGTTGTCGGGCCAGAATATCCCCTCTCCCTCGGCATTACCGATCATCTTCTCGGCCAAGAAATTGCCGTTTTTGGTCCCACACAAACCGGGGCCTTAATTGAATCGAGCAAATCCTGGGCAAAAGAATTAATGAGCGAAGCAGCAGTTATCACCGCCGTCTCGGAAACCTTTACCGATGCAGAATTAGCAAAAACTTATATCCGAGAGCAAGGAGCGCCAATTGTGGTGAAAGCTGACGGATTAGCCGCAGGAAAAGGGGTAATTGTCGCCGAAACCGTAGATACGGCCCTAGAAGCGATCGATGATCTTTTTACCAGTGGCTTTACTAAAGTCGTGGTGGAAGAATTCCTAGAGGGAGAAGAAGTGTCTATCCTCACCCTCACCGATGGGATCAGTTTTCGTTCCCTGCTACCCGCCCAAGATCACAAGCGGATCGGTGAAGGCGATACTGGCAAAAATACCGGCGGTATGGGAGTTTATGCCCCCGCACCCATAGCCACCGCCGCCATTATCGAAGCGGTAAACCGAGACATCCTCGCCCCCATCGTCGCCACCCTACAAAAACGCGGCATTGACTATCGGGGAGTCCTCTACGCCGGTTTAATGATTTCCCCCGCCGGAGAGCCAAAAGTTCTCGAATTTAACTGTCGTTTTGGCGATCCCGAAACCCAAGCAGTTTTACCCCTACTGGAAACTCCCCTCGCACCCCTACTGCTGGCTTGCGCTCAACAAAAATTAACTGATTTCCCCTCTTTACAATGGCGATCCGGCAGTGCCGTTTGTGTGGTGGCCGCGTCTGCTGGTTATCCCGACCACTACGAAAAAGGCCAGTTAATCACTGGAATTAAGGCAGCTGAAACCGCGGGAGCGATCGTTTTCCACGCCGGCACGGTTTTAAAACACGGCGATATCTTCACCGATGGCGGCCGCGTCTTGGGTGTCACGGCTATGGGAGCTAATTTTAATCAGGCGATCGAACTTGCCTATCAATCGGTGAAAAGGATACACTTTGAGGGCATCTATTACCGTCGTGATATCGGCCACCGGGTAAGGGAAAAATAAGGGTCAGTATTGGGAGCATCTCACCTTTGTAACCCCTAAATCAGGTTTTATGTCAAGCTATTTTGAAAGCCTTGCTAGAAACCAGTTTTAGGGACAAGTATAATTACTCACTTGCATAAATGAGATGCTCCCTCAGTATTTAGGCAGGGGTAAAAGGGGGAATAGTTAGGGGTTTTGAGGATTAATTTATGAGCCAATTTCCCTTTTTTTCCGAATCTCTCACCGCTAATCCTCACCTGATGCCAAACCTCTTTCTAGGGTCATCCCTGACAAAAGCGCATCTGATTTGTCAAAAAACCAGTAACTATTGATAAAATCATGAAACTGAATCGCCCAACCAAATTGCCATCCCTATGCGAATTTTGCTCTATTCTTATAACTATTATCCCGAACCGATCGGCATCGCTCCCCTGATGACGGAATTAGCGGAAGGATTGGTTAAAAGAGGTCATCAAGTCAGGGTTTTAACCGCTTTTCCTTGGTATCCTAATAGTGAAATCGATCCCGAATACCGCGGAAAAATCTATCTAGAAGAAGAACGAAATGGTGTTAAAATTCAACGTTCCTACGTCTGGGCGCGTCCCCAAAGAAGTTTAAAAAATCGAATTTTCTTTGAATTGAGCTTTGTTTTTTTGAGTTTCTTTCAGGCTCTCAAGGGTGAAAAACCCGATCTAATTTTCTTAACTGTCCCCGGATTACCCGTTTGCGTTCCCGCCGCTTTATTGAGTAAATTATATGGGGTGCCGATTATTCTAAATTTACAGGATATTCTGCCCGATGCGGCAGTTCATGTGGGATTATTAACTAATCAGAAAATGATTAAGGTTTTTAGTAGTCTCGAAAAATTTGCCTATCAAACTGCCAGCAAAATCTCGGTTATTGCCGATGGTTTTACCAAAAACCTTATAACTAAAAATGTGCCGAGTCAGAAAATTATTGAAATTCCTAATTGGGTGGATGTAAGCTTTATTAAACCTCTGCCGAAAAACAATAATTATTTTCGCCAAGAAAATCATCTTGAGGGCAAATTTGTTGTTTTATATTCTGGCAATATTGCCCTAACCCAACCCCTAGAAACCCTGATCGATGCTGCAGTTTACTTAGTTGACATCCTTGAGATTAAAGTGGTAATTGTTGGTAAAAAAGAAGCCCTCGATCGCCTAGAAAAGTATCGCCAACAACAGGGGGCCAGTAATGTGCTTTTATTACCCTTTCAACCCCGGGAAAAATTACCAGAAATGTTAGCAGCCGCCGATGTGGGTATGGTGATGCAAAAACATAACGTTATTTCCTTTAATATGCCGTCCAAAATTCAGCTATTATTAGCTAGTGGTCGTGCTATTATTGCTTCTGTTCCCGCCGATGGAACCGCCGCTAGGGCGATCGAGCGTAGTGGTGGTGGTTTGGTGGTTACTCCTGAAGATCCAGAGGCATTAGCTACGGCTATTTTAAAATTATACAAAAACCCAGATTTAGCAACTATACTAGGAGAAAAAGGACGACAATACGCAGAGGAAAATTATGCCTTTGAAAAGACTTTGGATCAATACGAAAAGCTTTTTTCTCAAGTAGTTAGTTAATAATTAGGGTATAGGGATTAGGGATAGGGAAATGGGGAAATGGGGGAATTTCAACTAAAACCCTAAAACCCTAAAACCCTAAAACCCTAAAACCCCAACACCTATTACCCAACCTCCATCACCCCATCACCTAACCCCTAACTCCCACTTAACTATTTTCATGTTCGATAATTTCTCAAAAAAACTCCCCTGGCAAAGTCTCAAACAAGCGATCGCTTTTTTCTTAACAATTATTGCTTTAACTCCAGTGGTTACGGCTTTAATTTCTAGTGTTAATCAGCCCCAAATCCAATCGAATATTCAACTATATCAAACCAATCTCAATCTACACGCCACGACTCTAAGCAGCGATGCTGATCCTAATAGTGAGGAATTTGCTAATCTTAAATTAATTCAAACTTCCCTGATCGGTGAAGATACTTATAACACTGCCGAGGAACAGTATTTATCAGCCCAGAAAAGTGCCAAAAAAACAATCACCGAACTAGAAAAATCAGCAGTTAATCCCGAACAAAAAAAATCCCTTGAGCGCGACATCAATTCCTTAAAAGATTTAGAACTGAAATTAAGTCTCATTCAAGCTAGTCAAGGTGACTTGGATTCGGCACGGAAAATCTGGCAAGAGATCAAGGAAAAATCAGCATTTGAGAACTATAAACCTGCTGTTTTAAAAAATGCGCTGCTGTTAGAGGGATTATACAGTGAACCCCCCCAAATTGCTGCCGATGCTGAAGCGAGAATCGAGCGCAATTTTCAAGGATGGTTTCGTTATACCATTCTGGAAAAATTATATAGTCTCGAAAATCGTCAAGAGGATTTACTCGCTTTAGAGGAAGAACAGAGTGAAGTGGCGGCTAATGCGTTAATTAAACTAATTTTAGTGGCTTTGTTGCCTCTTATCGGCGGTTTAATCGGTGTTTTGCTGTTGATCTTTTTATTATTGCAGTGGCTGCTCCGTAAACAGCGAGCGCTGCTCTTTTTAGATGATAGTCTCGCTTGGCAAACTAAGTGGGGAGGAGAAACCCTCTGGTGGGGAATAATTATCGGTTTCTTTTTCGTCGGAGAAATTGTTTTACCGGTAATTTTCGGGATTTTATCGAGTTCCTTGAGTCTCAACCCCGAACAATTTAACCTAGAAGCTAAAGCAATATACGTTGTAGTTAGTTATTTAGCCTTAACAGTGAGCAGTTTATCGGTTTTATACCTAGCGATCAAGCCTTTTCGCCCTTTACCTCCCGATTGGTTTCGTTTTAATCTTTTTAGTCCTTGGCTTCTCTGGGGATTGGCCGGCTATTTCGTCGCTTTACCCCTCGTTATTATCGTTTCTTTGCTCAATCAACTAATTTGGCAAGGACAAGGGGGCAGTAACCCGCTGCTGACTTTAGCCCTAGAATCCCAGAATACCTTCGCTTTAGTCTGTTTTGCCTTTACTGCTTCCCTTGCCGCTCCTTTTTTCGAGGAAATTGTCTTTCGCGGCTTTTTACTAGCTTCTTTGACTCGTTATCTGCCTGTTTGGGGTGCAATTGCGCTTAGTAGTTTGATTTTCGCCCTTGCTCACCAAAATTTGTCAGAAGTGCTGCCTTTAACCGTCCTAGGTTGTGTTCTTGGCTTTGTTTACACCCGCTCGAAAAATTTATTATCCTCAATGTTGGTTCATAGTCTCTGGAATGGTGGCACCCTGTTAAGTTTATTTTTATTAGGCAGCGGTGCAGGTTAGGTGAAGTCTCTGGTTTTCGGGGTAGCCTAGAGATGATGACAAATACCGTCTAATTAATTATCAACCTATCTCTGTTGGATAAACCATGACTATCGCTCAAAGCTTACCCCTAGTCGAGTCTCATGTAAACCCTGAGATAATCTTCCCAGAAGGCCAATTTTGGAGTGATGAACCCCCTTTGGAAAGTAACCTACATCTACAACAAATTATTTTATTAATTCAGTGTTTAGAATGGTGGTGGCGCGAGCGAGAAGATTATTTTGCCGCCGGCAATTTAACCATTTATTACAGTCCTAACCAGAAAAAGTCAGAATTCTTTCGTGGTCCCGATTTTTTCGTCGTTTTGGGGACAAATCCCAATCCCAACCGCAGAAGTTGGGTAATTTGGCGAGAAGAGGGCAAATATCCCAATTTAATTGTGGAAATTCTCTCCGATAGTACCGCCAAAGTTGACCGAGAGGAGAAAAAACAAATTTATCAAGATATATTTCGCACTCCCGATTATTTTTGGTTTGACCCAGAAAGCTTAGAATTTCAAGGATTTACCCTAATTAGCGGTCAATATCAACCGATTGCCCCCAATCCGCAGGGATGGCTCTGGAGTCAACAATTAGGCTTATATTTGGGTTTATCTGCCAATAAATTGCGCTATTTTACCCCCGAAGGGGAATTAGTACCCACTCCCGCAGAAGCGGCACAACAAGCAGAAAATCGGGTTTTAGAGGTAGAAAATCGGGTTTTAGAGGCAGAAACCCAAGTTGAACAGGAAAGGCAGAAATCCGCAAAATTAGCGGCTAAACTGCGGGAATTGGGCATAAATCCCGATGAAAATCTCTAATCTTTCTCTGTCATCCCTTGCACTTAATTAGATAACCACATCGTTGCTCACCTTGGTTGATCCAGTGAGTCCGTTCGATCGTACAATCGGGAAGCAGCATCGCAAACATTTCTAATTCATGGCCACAGATACTGGGATAAGAACCAGCCACCTCAGCAATAGCGCAATGATGCTCGGCCAGGACATAACTATTTTCTGCTTCCAGTGCCACTAATTCTGCCATATAACCCTCCTCTTGGCGAATTTCCAGCAATTTTCTCATTCTTTCCCCTAAAGACCCCTTCCCGAGGCGCAATTGATATTCTGCCGCTTTGCGTTGCCACTGTTTTTTGAGAATTTCCCCCACCTGTTGCTCTCCCACCGTCTCCACGAGAGTATTGAGGAAAGAAACGGCGAAATTATCGTAATTATGGGGAAAACGGCCACGACCTTGACGACTGAGACGATAAATGTGCTGAGGCCGTCCTATCTTATTTTGTACGGCAAAATATTCTATCAGTCCTTCCTCCTCCAAATCCTTAAGATGGCGGCGCGTCGCTTGCGGACTAATACTTAACTCCTCAGCCAAGTCTTGGGCGGTAGATTGACCGTTTTTGAGCAAATATTGCAGAATATCGTCTTTCGTCGAGGCGGGTTGAGTCGTGGTCATGATACCAAAAACAGAGGCTTTAGCGTACAATTGCGGAGAGTCAAGAAGCGGCCAATTACCCCTACAGAGTAACCTGAATAACAGAGGTTTACCAGCATCCTCTGAAATTTTCCGTGACTTTGACAACAGCTTTGTTGTTAATCTATTATATAATCAATTTAAACAACAAGAAAGTTGTTTAACTGCCTCCCCTGCCTACCGCGTAGAGAGAACACTAACCCCCATGAGTGCAACCACCGTTAAAAACCTCGTTAACCAACCCTACAAGTACGGTTTCATCACCGATATCGAATCGGAAACCATCCCCCGCGGTTTAAATGAGGAGATTATTCGCCTAATTTCGGCGAAAAAGAAGGAGCCGGAATTCATGCTCGATTTTCGTCTCCGGGCCTATCATCAATGGCAAAAGATGACCGAACCCAGTTGGCCGCACGTTTCCTATCCTGCCATTGATTATCAAAATATTATCTACTACTCCGCACCCAAACAGAAAAAAGAAAAACTCAACAGTCTTGAAGAAGTTGACCCCACTTTAATCGAAACCTTTGAAAAATTAGGCATTCCCCTTTCGGAACAAAAACGCCTTTCTAACGTGGCCGTGGATGCTATCTTTGATAGCGTTTCTATCGCCACAACTTTTAAAGAAAAACTAGCAGAACAGGGGGTTATTTTCTGTTCTATTTCGGAAGCTTTACAGGAACATCCCGAATTAGTGCAGAAATATCTCGGTACTGTGGTTCCCGTGGGTGATAATTATTTTGCCGCTCTTAATTCTGCCGTTTTTAGCGATGGTTCCTTTGTTTTTATACCCAAAGGTGTCGTCTGTCCTATGGAATTGTCCACCTATTTTCGGATTAATAACGGTGAGACGGGACAATTTGAAAGAACTTTAATTGTCGCTGAGGAAGGGGCATCGGTAAGTTATTTAGAAGGTTGCACCGCTCCGATGTACGATAGTAATCAACTTCATGCCGCCGTCGTGGAATTAGTCGCCCTCGATAATGCGGATATTAAATATTCGACGGTACAAAATTGGTACGCTGGCGATGCCAATGGTAAGGGAGGTATTTACAATTTCGTCACTAAACGGGGTCTGTGTAAAGGAGTTAATTCTAAGATTTCTTGGACGCAGGTGGAAACTGGTTCGGCAATTACTTGGAAGTATCCCAGTTGTGTCTTAGTCGGCGATAATTCCGTCGGGGAATTCTACTCAATTGCCCTAACTAATAACAAACAACAGGCCGATACAGGTACGAAAATGATTCACATTGGCCGCAACACCAAGAGTACGATTATTTCTAAGGGAATTTCTGCGGGTAACTCCCAAAATAGTTATCGCGGGTTAGTGAAAATGGGACCGAAAGCCAAAGGAGCAAGAAATTACTCCCAGTGTGATTCTATGCTGATTGGAGATAATGCCGAAGCTAACACTTTTCCCTATATTCAGGTGGATAACAACAGTGCTAAAGTAGAACACGAAGCTTCTACTTCTAAAATCGGTGAAGACCAATTATTCTACTTCGCACAACGGGGTATTTCCGAAGAAGATGCTGTCTCTATGTTAGTCAGTGGTTTCTGTAAGGATGTCCTCAGTAAATTACCGATGGAATTCGCCGCCGAAGCTGATAAACTCCTCAGTCTCAAGCTAGAAGGAACCGTCGGATAATCAGTAAAGTAGGGTGGGTTAGGCGATAGCCGTAACCCACCAAAAGCTAAGTTAGGCGATAGCCGTAACCCACCAAAAGCTAAGACAATTTATCCATCAATTGATGATTCGCCGTCAACCACCAAAACTAATATTTTTGTTCTAGAAAAACATCTCATGAGTGAAGTAATTTTATCGGTAAAAAATCTAACCGCTAGTATTGATGGAAACCAGATTCTTAAAGGAGTTAACCTCGAAATTAAAGCAGGTGAAACCCACGCAATTATGGGGCGCAATGGCTCAGGAAAAAGCACCTTTTCCAAAGTAATCGCTGGACATCCCGATTATGAAGTAACTGGGGGAGAAATAATTTATAAAGGCGAAAACCTTTTAGAAAAAGAACCCGATGAACGAGCGCTTATGGGTATCTTTCTCGCATTCCAATATCCCCTAGAAATCCCCGGCGTTAGTAACCTCGATTTTCTTCGCGTTGCCTATAATGCCCGACAAAAATATTTAGGTTCGGAAGAATTAGATAGTTTTGACTTTGAGGAATTAGTCGAGAAAAAACTAGAAGTTGTCCAGATGAATCCTAGCTTTCTTGGCAGAAGTTTAAACGAAGGTTTCTCCGGTGGCGAGAAAAAACGTAATGAAATCCTCCAAATGGCTTTATTAGAACCCACTTTAGGAATTCTCGATGAAATTGACTCTGGTTTAGACATCGATGCTTTGCGAATTGTTGCCCAGGGAGTCAATCAATTAGCTACTCCCGATAACGCTTTTTTACTTATCACTCACTATCAGCGTCTGCTCAACTACATTGAACCCGATGTTATTCATGTTATGTACGATGGGCGCATTGTCACCAGTGGCGGTAAAGAATTAGCCCTCGAATTAGAAAGAACTGGCTACGATTTCCTCGACGAACAATTATTAGCCGTTAAGTAATCTAGCTATCAGTTATCAGTTATCAGTTATCAGTTATCAGTTATCAGGAGATGGCTTTTATTTATTCTTCCTACACCCCACACCCTACACCCCACACCCCACACCCCACAC
>NZ_JAPZQM010000537.1:0-1062 GCF_027530565.1 Microcystis sp. LE19-10.1B
AAATCCTTATCTGGCAAGAGACTTAATTCGATTAGTTCGCTCTAGATAAAAAACAATTGACAAAAATCGCTAAATGCCTTTCTATATAAGGGTTCCATCCCTTATAACCCCCGTCCATTGCATAACAATTACCGAAGAGCCGCTTTTCTTAATCTCTAATAGAGCATCTGATAGTTAGTAAAAGTATAGTCAAATATAGACAGACTGAATTCCATTTCAGAAATTCCCTTCACTTTTACTTCGAGAGATTGATTCTCCTTGGGTGAACTACGCACCTCTCTATCCCATAGCGGTTAAACGCATTTGGGAATGCTTTTCGTAAAATGTTGTAGGAACCCATGACATCAGATTGACAAAGAAATCCTCTATCTGTACGATATAACCCTCGCTTAATTCAGTTTCCTGAAAACACTGGCTTTTCAGTTATCTGTCCATACACTGGTAGCGGATCTAAATTCAAAAAATTAGAAGCTGAGGTATAGGATTCTTCTTGAAGAATCACAGAGATTCCTACTAATTGACATTTATAACTAATCATGTCAATTAATCGAGCATGAGGGATGGTCACAAATTTTTGATTGTTGACTTTTCCTAAGTTCACTTCTTGTTTCCAACCGTCATTTTTCCCAATTACTAAAGTTGTTATCTCTTGCTCAACTAAGAGATTGACTAAATAACGACTAGCCTGATGAAGATAATCATCTACTTTCTGATTACGGCAACGGGTTAAACGGCGAATCCTCTGGGAACTTTGACGATTTAACAGAGATTGTAACTTAGCCCGACGTTGGTTATAAAATTGATTCAGGCTTTTTAACGGTCTGCCATTAATCAACAAAGGGATAAAGTCCGGTTGATTTGAAGTTACAGCCATCAAATTATCTATGCCTAAATCTATCACAGCTATCTTTTCATTAGGAGCTAAGAACTGTTCAGTTTTCTCATAAATTACCTCGATTACATAACAATCACATTTAGGAACTATTCTGACTTCTGCTATGCGCTCCACCACTCTCGTCGGCAAGGCAATTGAAGTCCCTGATAGTTTGACTAACCCTTGCC
>NZ_JAPZQM010000739.1:0-5470 GCF_027530565.1 Microcystis sp. LE19-10.1B
GGTGCCGATAGGCGGGGGGATCCCCCTTGATAAGGGGGGTGCCGATAGGCGGGGGGATCCCCCTTGATAAGGGGGGTGCCGATCCCCCCTGCCCCCCTTGATAAGGGGGGTGCCGATAGGCGGGGGGATCCCCCTTGATAAGGGGGGTGGCTGATAATTTTTAACGCCTACCTACTTAAGTTTTCAGTTCACTGATTACTGATTACTGATCACTGATCACTGAAAAAAGCTTCCCACTTTTATTTGCTGGTGGTTTGAAAACGTTTCCAAACAGGTTCGTAACTTTGCAGAGCTTTCATGTACTGTACCCGTTCAAAAGCAGTGGGATCGGGGCAATTCATTTGACTCATACTGCCAATTAACTGCTCGATCGATTCGTACTCATTTTCTTCCAACCAATGCAATAAACCCTGTTCGATCTTGGTAATTTCCTCCAAACCGTGGCGTAATAAAACACTAACTAACATGGTCGCTTTTGCCCCCACCATCATCATTTTGATCACGTCGATGGCGTTATGAATGCCACTGGTAGCGGCAAAATCCGTCGGTACACGACCGTAAAGCATGGCAATCCAGCGCAGGGGTAAACGCATTGCTTGGGGATTACTGAGGATAATATTGGGGTGAACATCTAAGGTTTCTAAGTCGATATCCGGCTGATAGAAACGGTTAAATAATACCAACCCATCGGCCCCCGCTTCCGCTAATTGTTTAGCCATATTGGCCGTATTGCTAAAGTAGGGACTTAACTTCATCGAGACGGGAATTGATACCTCCGATTTGACAATTTTGAGGATATCAATATAGTTTTGTTCGACGTGATTTCCGGTTAATTCCAGGTCGTTGGGAACATAATAAACATTCAACTCCAAAGCATCAGCGCCCGCTTGTTGAATTTGAATGGCATACTCCAACCATCCCCCAGAGGTCTCACCGTTGAGACTGGCAATAATGGGAATATCGACCATTTCTTTGGCTTTGCGAATATGGTTGAGATATTCGTCGGAACCAACGTGAAAAACCTCCGGTTCGGGAAAATAAGTCAAAGCTTCCGCAAAACTCTCGGCTCCGTGGGTAAAATGATGGTGTAGAGCCAGTCTTTCCTGTTTAATCTGCTCCTCGAAAAAGGAGTGTAAAACCACGGCAGCGGCTCCAAAGTCTTCCATTCTCTTGATATTGTCGATATCCTCGCTCAAGGGTGCGGCCGCACCGATGACTAGCGGCGATCGCAATTGTAAACCCATGTAGGTAGTGTGTAGATTCATAACTATTCGTTGCTCCCTGTACCTTTTGCTGCTAAATACTGATACATTTGCCAGCGCGTATCCACATCTGCTTGTGCTTCTTTGAGCAGACGTTTAGCTTCCTCCGGCTTACTGGTGGCCAACATCTTAAAGCGATTCTCCGAGTAGAGAGTTTGCGCTACGGTAAGCTTAGGCGCACGGCTGTCCAATTGCAGGGGATTTTTGCCTTCTTTAGCTAAATCGGGATGATAACGGTACATTAACCAGCGACCGCTTTCCACCACTTCTTTTTGATGGTTCATGGCGGTGGTCATGTTGATCCCGTGAGCAATACAGTGAGAATAGGCGATAATTAACGATGGCCCGTTGTAAGCTTCCGCTTCTAGGAAAGCTTTGATAGTTTGCTCGTTTCTTGCCCCCATAGCCACGCTGGCCACATAGACGTTACCGTAGGTCATGGCCATTAAACCGAGGTCTTTTTTCGGGCTGGGTTTGCCACCAGAAGCAAATTTAGCTACGGCGGCCCGAGGAGTAGCTTTCGAGGCCTGGCCGCCCGTATTCGAGTAAACTTCCGTATCCATGACCAAAATATTCACATTGCGACCACTGGCTAAAACGTGATCTAAGCCACCATAACCGATGTCGTAGGCCCAACCGTCACCCCCGACAATCCAGACGCTTTTCTTGACCAGATAATCGGCCACGGATAACAACATTTTCACCTGCGTGGTCGGGGTTAATTGCCCTAAACGGGATTTTAGGGCCTCTACCCGTTGCCGTTGTTCGTAAATTTCCGCTTCATCGACTTGGTGACAATTGAGAATATCTGCCGCTAGACTTTCTCCGATTTCACTAGCGAGGGTTCCTAAGAGTTCGGCGGCAAATTCTGCCTGTTTATCGATGGAAACTCGGAATCCTAAGCCAAATTCGGCATTATCTTCAAAGAGGGAATTCGACCAGGCCGGCCCGCGACCTTCGGCGTTAACTGCCCAGGGTGTTGTCGGTAAATTACCTCCGTAGATAGATGAACAACCGGTGGCATTAGCCACTATCATGCGATCGCCAAATAGCTGACTGACCAATTTAACGTAGGGAGTCTCACCACAACCGGCACAAGCGCCGGAAAACTCAAAGAGAGGTTCCTGCATTTGCTGATGGTTAATTTTATTGAGATTTAGGCTTAATCGGTCTGGATTAGGCAAATTAAGGAAGAAATCCCAGTTAACTCGTTCCTGTTCCCGCAGGGGCAATTGGGGAGCCATATTAATCGCTCTTAGACGCGGTTGCGATTTGTTTTTAGCGGGGCAAACATCAACACAGAGACCGCAACCGGTACAATCTTCGGCGGCCACTTGGATGGTGAATTTTAGCCCTTTCCAGTCGTGATCCTTGGCATTTGCGACTTTAAAGGTTTCCGGGGCCGTGGCTAATTCGGCCTCATCATAAACTTTCGAGCGAATAACGGCGTGGGGACAAACGAGAACGCATTTACCGCACTGAACACAGACATCCGCATCCCAAACGGGGATTTCTTGGGCAATATTGCGTTTTTCCCATTGGCTAGTGGCGGTGGGGTAAGTACCATCGTTGGGAAGGGAGCTAACGGGCAATTCATCCCCGTGACGGGCGATAATTTTGCCGAGGACTTCTCGGACGAAAGTGGGTGCAGTGTCGGGAATTGGTGGTCTTAATTCAAAAGCTTCAGGGGTGACAGTGGCGGGAATTGGGACTTGATAGAGGTGTTCTAGGGCAGAATCCACAGCTTTGATGTTCATCTGCACGATTTCTTCGCCTTTCTTGCCGTAGGTCTTGCGGATGGCTTTTTTGATTTGTGCGATCGCATCTTCCCGCGACAAAACCCCCGCTAGGGCAAAGAAACACACCTGCATAACGGTATTAATCCGACTGCCCATCCCCGCTTCTTTGGCTACTTGAGTGGCATTAATCGTATAAACTTGCAGATTTTTATCGATGATAGTTTGCTGGAGATGGCGGGGTAAGTGACTAAACACCTCCTCCGGTGGATAGGGACTATTCAGGAGAAAAATTGAGTTCGATTTAGCGGTTTCTAGCAGGTCAAATTGTTCGACAAATTCCCACTGATGACAGGCGATAAAGTTAGCATCAGTGATTAAATAGGTAGAGCGAATCGGATGGGGCCCAAAGCGTAGGTGAGAAACGGTGACGGAGCCAGATTTTTTGGAATCATAGACGAAATAACCCTGGGCATAATTATCAGTATCTTCACCGATAATTTTAATTGAATTTTTGTTAGCTCCCACCGTACCATCGGAACCTAAACCGTAGAAAACCGCCCGCACTACTTCGTCCGGTTCGGTGGAAAAACTGCGGTCATATTCCAGACTGGAAAAGGTAAGATCGTCAACGATACCAATAGTGAAGTGATTTTTCGGTTTGTCGAGACTTAAGTTATCAAATATACCGGCAATCATGGCTGGAGTAAATTCTTTGGAAGATAAACCGTAGCGTCCTCCCACAATTTTCGGCAGCTTGCCTTCGTACTCTTCCATAAAGGCATTTACCACGTCTAAATATAGCGGATCGCCCCCGGCACCGGGTTCTTTACAGCGATCTAAAACGGCTATTTTTTTCACCGTGGTGGGCAGAGCTGCCAGTAATTTTTCGGCGGCAAAGGGACGATAGAGACGAACTTTTAAAACCCCAACTTTAGCCCCATTTTGATTGAGATAATCGACGGTTTCATGGACGGTTTCCCCTCCCGATCCCATTAACATAATCACTCTTTCGGCATCGGGCGCACCGTGGTATTCATAGAGATGGTATTGCCGTCCTGTTAATTGGGCAAAACGATCCATAATTTTTTGAGTGATATCGGGACAAGCATGATAGAAAGGATTGACGCTTTCCCTTGCCTGGAAATAAACATCGGGATTTTGTGCCGTGCCTCGTAAAACCGGTCGATCGGGAGTTAAAGCCCTTTGACGATGGGCAATAATTAGGTCTTCATCGATCAGTTCTTTGAGAGTTTCATCGCTAATTAATTCGACTTTTTGCACCTCATGACTGGTACGAAACCCATCAAAAAAGTGCAGAAAAGGAATCCTGGTTTCTAGGGTGGTAGCTGTGGCAATAGCCGCCAGATCTTGAGCTTCTTGAACGGAATTAGCCGCTAACATAGCCCAACCCGTACTTCTGGCAGACATGACATCACTATGATCCCCAAAAATTGACAATCCTTGAGCTGCTAAAGCACGGGCCGCCACATGAACCACTGAAGAGGTTAATTCCCCCGCAATTTTGTAGAAGTTAGGGAGCATTAATAATAATCCCTGCGAGGAAGTGAAAGTAGTAGTTAAAGAGCCTGTTTGTAGCGCTCCGTGCAGGGTTCCCGCTGCCCCACCTTCGCTCTGCATTTCGATTACGGAAGGAATGGTTCCCCAGAGATTAGCTCTGCGTTCGGCTGCCCAACTATCGGACCATTCACCCATGGGCGAGGAGGGAGTGATAGGATAAATAGCGATCACTTCACTGAGACGATAGGCAACGCGTGCAACAGCTTCGTTACCATCTATGGTTGCATAGGTTTTTGTGGTCATGTGTTCCCCTTAGTTTTTACGATATTTGTCGGGATTTTAAGTTTTTTTACGGCTCAATTTCGCACTAAATATCCTCTCGTTTCCCTGACAACCGAAGGATTTTCTTTGAGCGTCGCTTTTGACTCCCTATCTACTATTGGACGCTTACGGCAGACAGGCTTAAGTAGAGCAATTTTTCTGTCTCCACCTCGATCATTATCCAGATTCTCGGCTTTCTAGCAATTCGTTATTTTTTCTTAATACGCTGCTGAGTTTGCCAGCAACCGACCCTGGGATTAATTAATATTCAGAATTGAGATAAAAATTAATGATACTTTTTAAAAAAAAGTGCTAGGTCAGAAGATAAGCTGTTGACTATCTAAATTACTCGTTAAGACTGTCTATGAGCAGGGAGAAGGAATTATGAATTATTAATTAGGGTTTGCGGCAAAAAGTTTTTCCTGGGGGCAGGGTGTGGGGTGTGGGGTGTGGGGTGTGGGGTGTCGGAAGAATAAATAGAAATAATCTCGGTTCTTCGGTTTGTGTTATGTAATGGACGGGGGTTATAAGAGATGGAACCCTTATAGAGAAAGACATTGGACGATTTTTGTCAATTGTTTTTGATCTAGAGCGAGCTAATCAGTTAAATCTTTTGCCAGATAAGGATTT
>NZ_JAPZQM010000685.1:0-3066 GCF_027530565.1 Microcystis sp. LE19-10.1B
ATTAATCATTGGCGAAGTTTTAGAAATCATCAATGCTTTACCCCCTAATTTATTAAGAGAAGTAAGAGATTTTGCTAAAGTTTTAGAACATAGAAAGTGATGAAGTCGGGCAAAGTTTACTACCCCAGTAGCATCAGGTGGTTTTTTTCTTCGGGAAATTTAAACAGAAAAACTGTAATGACATTAAACATAGATAAAAAACTATAACAAAGATAGATAAAAACTCAGAATAAAACTATTGACTCAGCAGAAAAAAGGTGGTATGACTGAACTCAACAATAATGGAGGATTTACCCCATGAAAACCAAAAAACTGACCCCCCGCAATGCCGCTCCTGTTCAACGGGAAAATACCGCTACCGTCTCTCGTAATGACAATGCGATCGCCCCCCTAGATTTACTCCGAAGAGGTTCAAAAGGAAATGCTCCTTTTGCGGGCGACGACGCGGAGTAGTCCTCATAATTCTAACACTCACCTCAAAAAGTGTCAAAAGTCTTTTTCTGTCTCCCTTAGCGCACGGTTCGCATCAACGAATTGACGCACAATCCTTGTTAATTCGCGGCTTTCGGATACCGGGCATCGGGGAGGCGGAGAAGCTTCTTGAGCAGGGGAGAGAGGGAGCGGGGGAGTACAGGTTTTTGCTCTTCTGTTGTCTCCCTTTTCCTTGGTTCACGAGTGCTAGAAGATTTAGTCAATGCTACTTAAAAAGTCGGAGATTGTCTTTGACTTCTCTTGGTCAAAAATTAGAGTTTTCAATAAGTACCCGATTGATGTTTCTAACAGTAATTCGCTTATTTTAAGAGCGATTTGGTCTTTGTTGCCTGTGCCTTTTTTGTTGCCAAATTGTTACAAAATTTAATAAAAAAAGCCTTGACAATTGAGTGACTTCAGGTAAAAAACAAGACCAACCTAATGTTGTTAAGACCCAGGAAAAAAGACAATTAAAAAAATCAATGGCGTTAGCTGAAGCGGTTAAACGAGGATTAAAATAGCCTTATTTTTTTATTTTAAAGAATTTAGATACTTATTTACAAATTCAGAAGGCATTAAACATTCAAATTCACCTGTTTGTTGAACCAAAATCTTAATTAACTTATGATTAGCAGATATAAAACATTGAGATTGACCAACTTTTGCCGTTAAATAGACTCCTACATCTTCACGAGGAATTACTCCCAAAGCCTCCATTTCAGCTAACTCAAAATCATCAATCTGGACATAGCAAAACTTTAAGTTTTGCCAGATCCTTCCAATTATTTCTCCACTCCAATCTTTATTTTTTAAACGTTTGGCAACTCTGGTAATTTGGTTAATAAGTTCTTCAGAAATTATTACCCCCACAGGATTATCGTTTGGGGCTTCCCAACCTAACCATTGTAGAATTAAACCTTCAGGACTTTCTAGCTCAACTGCACCGATTAAATGAACATTAGTGTCTAAAAAAATTAATTCAGGAATTTTCTTCATTGTATTGAATCTTGTTTTTGTTGACGTTCTTGAGATATTTCCCGTTTAATATCTTGGACAAGATCAACAATTTTCTCTCTTGAATCATAACCTGCTTCGGTCAAAGATTGTTTTAACTCCTGTTGTAATTGTTCTGCTGACATTAAAGGATGTTGTTGATATTTACTGATTTGTTGCCAAAAGTTATTAATCTCTGTTTCTGTTTCTTCCCAAAGAATGATAACTCTTACTGAACTGGGTGGAGTCCCTTTAATTGGGTGGTCTAAAGATAATTGACCTACCTTATCGATCTTTCCAGTAGATTGAATTGCTTTCATAGTTATAAAGATTTTTGCCAACGACTTTTATTGGCATGACCTATTCTATCACTACTTCACTCAGACAAAATCTCACCAAGAAATATTTGGTAACAAATTATCACAAAAAGCTTGACAAGTGCTTAAACATCAGGTTAAACTCCCCGTCAAGTCAAATTTCACCTTAAATTCTGGAGAGGAACGTCCTTTTGCGGGAGACGACGCAGAGTAATCCCCCTGATTCTAGCACGAACCTCAAATCAGGTCAAAAGTCTTTTTCTTCTTGCCAGGGCGCACGGTTTGCCTCAATGAATTGACGTACAACCCTAGTTAAATTCAGGGCTTTCGGAAGCTTCTTGAGCGGGGGGCGGGGGAGTACAGATTTTTGAGCTTCTGTTGTCTCCCTTTTCCTTGGCTCACGAGTGCTAGAAGACTTAGGTTCAGGGAGATGAACCCGTCTATCTCGCAGTCTGTCCAAAATCTGTTAAAATTATAAGATGCTAAAAAGTCTGCGCTATAATACTCAGCTAGGATGATATAAAAGTAATTATGGAGAAGCAATGAACACTATCCAACTGACACCAGAAATAGAAAATTTGATTGCTCAACAAATTAAAACAGGAAAATATCAAGATGATTTAGCCGTTATTCAAGAGGGATTGCGTTTATTGGCAGAAAGAGACAGAATTTATCGAGGAAGATTTGAGCAATTGAAACAGGAAGTCATGATTGGTGTGCAAGAGTTAAGGCGTGGAGAAAGTTTTGATGGTAGAGAATTTATTAACAGATTAAAAGCCACAAATCTTCAGGATAGTGGCTCTTGAATTATGACGGTTATTTTAATATCTTCAAAGGCTAAACGAAGATTTAGAAATTATCAATGATCGGATTGCTTATTCTAATATTCAAGCTCCCAATCAGTTGTTAGATAAGATTCTTGATAAATTTGAAATCTTAGCCAGTTTTCCTAATGTGGGAAAAAACAGGAATGAATTGATTATGGGTTTACGAAGTTTTCCTGTAGAAGATTATCTAATCTTTTATTTTCCTCTTGAAAACGGAATTAAAATCGCAAGAGTAGTTAGTGGATATAGAGATTTAGATGCTATGTTTGATCTTGATTAAGAAAGTGATCGCATCAAGCTAAACTTAACAAAAACTCAATAAAAATTTACCCAAAAACTATTGACAAGAAAAGTAAAGACTGCTAATCTGGAAACTCTAAATATTTTGAGGATTGAGAGTAATTGTCATTAACTAATCGAGAAAATGCTTTTATTCAGCCTGAAAAACTCATTGATTA
>NZ_JAPZQM010000247.1:0-1642 GCF_027530565.1 Microcystis sp. LE19-10.1B
CTCGATTGTCTATCTTTTGGTATTAACCTGTTGATGCCTTAAGTCCTTCCCTATATGGATTTCAGCTACTTTTGAGCGTAGGCGCTCTCATCGAATTTTATTTTAAGTTAATTATTTGCATAACAATTCCCGAAGAGCCCAATTCCCGAAGAGCCATCGTATCTTTAACTTGCCAATGGTCGTTGAATTGGATGAGCGGGAGAATTATGGAGAGGTTCGCTTTGTAGCTATTGGTTTACTAGATGGACGAGTCGTTGTTATTGTCTATACTGAACCTGATGATCAAACAATTCGCATTATATCCTTAAGAAAAGCCTTATCGTATGAAGGAAAATATTATGAGCAATACCTCAAAAACAGATTGGAGTAGAATTGATATGATGAAAGATGAGGATATTGATACTTCTGATATTCCTCCACTATCAGAAGATTTTTGGGTTAACGCACAATTGCGACTACCTAAATATCTTGTCACTGTAAAAGTCGAAATAGACCCAGAAACTTTTGCTTGGTTTCAATCCCAGGGAGAAACTGCACAAGAACAAATGTCGGTGGCGTTAAAAATTTATGCTCAAGCAAATAAAGCTTTTTGTTCATCTATAACAAAAGCAGGATAAGGAAGCAGGGGAGAGGGGGAGCGGGGGAGTACAGGTTTTTGCTCTTCTGTTGTCTCCCTTTTCCTTGGTTCACCAGTGCTAGAAGATTTAGATTCACAATAGGATAGCAAGGAAAATTTTTTATGAAAACTGTTGACAAAACTCAGTTAAAAGCTAATTTACTAGAATTGTTGAAAATTGTGGAGTTACAAGGAGAAGAAATTTTAGTGACAGAAGGGACTAAACCAGTGGCGAGAATTTCTCCCTATCAAAAAAGTTATTCAACGGCGGAATTGTTTAAGAATATGCGAGGAAAAGTTCAGTATTTTGAAGATTTAACTACCCCAACAACCGAAGAATGGACGGAAGTATAAAAATTGTTCTTGATACTTGCGCTTTGCGCTAAATTGCGACTCTAAAAAAGTCTAATCTATGATAAATTTTCTAAGTCGTTTAAATCTTTAAATCTTGCACTAGCTTTTTTGTTTAGTTTTAAATGCTTTAAACTAATTATAATTAACATCAATACTATCTATTTCTGTAATCAGCCTCTCTTGAAAACACTCAGAAAAATTGTAACTAACAGCATAACCACCAATCAACAAATACTCAACTTGTCTTAAGTTCAGCAATTTCAAAAAATCTTTGAAGTCTGGCGGTAGTTGCATCATAACCATAATTAATTTGTCTCATTGTTTCTAAAGCAATTAATCTTTGTTGAGGAGTAGCATTGAACCAATAATCTCTCTCGTCGGAATTGTCTGTTAAAGAGCAAACAGTTACTATTGATTTATTCAAGCGATTGTTATCCATTGGCATTTATTTGGCGGGAGACGACACAGAGTGTTCTCCCTGATTTTAGCACAAACTTTATAGGAAAAAGCAGGGAAGCTTAACAAAAACTTAATAAAAATTTACCCAAAAACTATTGACAAGAAAAGTAAAGACTGCTAATCTGGAAACTCTAAATATTTTGAGGATTGAGAGTAATTGTCATTAACTAATCGAGAAAATGCTTTTATTCAGCCTGAAAAACTCATTGATTA
>NZ_JAPZQM010000556.1:0-1111 GCF_027530565.1 Microcystis sp. LE19-10.1B
GCAATACTGTAGAGAATCCACGTTATTTAAGCAAGTCAGAAAAACGACTGAAAAAAGCACAAAGGAGATTATCAAAACGATTTCGTCAAGGAAAGAAACAGTCTAAAAACTATCACAAGCAACGGATAAAAGTAGCTAGGTTTCATCTTAAAGTGTCAAGACAACGTAAAGACAAAGCAATTAAAGACGCTTTGGCGTTAGTCCAGTCTAATGATCTGGTAGTCTATGAAGCTTTAAAGGTAAGAAACTTAGTCAAAAACCGTAAGCTTGCCAAGTCGATTTCTGATGCTTCTTGGTATCAATTCACTCAATGGTTGAATTATTTTGCCAAGATTTATCGGATTGTTTGTGTTGCTGTTCCTCCCCATTTTACTAGCCAAGATTGTTCAGTTTGTGGTACAAGAGTTCAAAAAACATTAAGCAATAGAACTCATCAATGTCCTAACTGTAAAACAATCTTAGATAGGGATCATAATGCATCAATAAATATTCTTAAAAAAGGGTTACAATATTTGGGAAATCATCTCAACGGTACTGTTGGGCAAACAGAAACCGACCCAAACGCCTTGGGAGAGTCCGACCTCTGGGTTTTCAGTGGAGACATTGAGAATCTAAGCTGTCTCGTTGAACAAGGAATTTCCGATAGTGATAGGTCAAGAATCCCCCGTCGCAGCGTAGCTTGACGGTGGGAGTATGTCAAACTAATCCATAGCTGGAATATTAACTTTTGTAACTTTGACATCCTCGCCGCCGTAAAACGGACGGCGATTCCCAAACCTCACGATTTAGGTTTCTGCTTCTTTCCCTTGCGGGGTTCCGCACCTGCCTTAACAGATTGGCTCTTCTGGTTTCTGTGTGGAAACGGGGTCTATACTGATAGTTTCTTCAGCAAAATACTCCTAAAAGTCTTTCCCAGTAAATATTTCACGATTCTATAAGCAAAAATTATCACACAAAGTCGAGAAGAGCCACAGATTTACTCTGTTCTGGTCTTATGGTCGCTCTACAGACTGACACCGCAAGCCCTGCGGCCAAAATATTTTTACTAGCGTTAACATCTCGGTCATGGTGAGTCCCACAGTCTGGACAGTCCCATTCTCGAACATTTAAC